>JANMWM010000050.1:0-5521 GCA_031394005.1 Sphingomonas sp. | reverse complement strand
AAAGGCGGCGTATCGGGACGTTTTCTCCCGGAAAGCGCCTTCGCCGGACGTGGCTATCCCATGGCTGCCCTGCGTTCGTGGAACATCAGGCGGTCGATATTGTAAGCGAGGTTGGCGAGCGTGATCTTCGCCTCGGCGCGCGCGATGCCGATGGTGCGGACGAACAGCCCTCCTCAGCCTTTCCGCCCATCTGATCTTTCTGGTGGGCGAACACGTGCTCGACGCGGGCACGCGCGGTAGACCTGGCGGCGTTGGCGCGCGCCGTGCGTGCCGATATCGGCTTGCCCCTGGGCTTCTTGCGATGAACGCGGCTGACCCGGCCGATCGACTTCAGCCACGCCTCGTTGGATCGGCTAAGGTAGGCGGTGTCAGCCGACACGTCCGACGCAGTGTTGTGGTTGGTCACCACGTCATGCAGCATGCGCCCGTCGAAGCGGGCGCCATCGGTGACCTTGCCGCGGCGAGGACAGGCTAAAGCGCTTTTGATCGAGACCCATAACGCGCTGTTAGTTCTCAAGCCTGCTTACCAGTGCATTGTCACTTGGGCAGACACTGCATTGTCATCCGCGCCAGAGGGGCGTGTGGGTGCCATCTTACTGCCAGGTGGGGCTGAATGGGATACAGTTGCCCTGAAGCTCAATACGACCCTCGACCTCACGGCGGAGGACAATCCATGAGATCGGACTTCGTGGGGTCACGCGCATTGAGCGTGACCATAACAATCTAGCGCGTCACGAAGGCTTTCCCGATCGAAACGCGTTTTATGCCGATCGATTGGCGAACCTGTGGCTGCGGGCTAGGGACACGGAATGCTTCGCATCACCGAACTGACGCTGCCGCTGCACCATGCGCCCGAGACACTGCCTGCCGCGATCTGCAAGCGATTGCGTATTACCCCGCGCGAACTGGTCCGCCACGTCATCACGCGGCGGGCGCACGATGCGCGCGACAACGCCAATATCCAACTGGTCTATTCGGTTGACGTGAACGTGAAGGACGAGGGCGCGGTGCTCGCGCGCTTTCGCAAAGATCGTAACGTCCAGCCGACGCCGAACACCAGCTACAAGCTCGTCGCGCAGGCGCCGGCGGGGGTGCGGCGACCAGTGGTCGTCGGCGCGGGACCGTGCGGCCTGTTTGCCGGGCTGATCCTGGCGCAGATGGGCTTTCGACCGATCATCCTCGACCGCGGCAAGGTGGTTCGCGAGCGGACCAAGGATACGTGGGGCCTGTGGCGGCGCGGCATACTCGATCCTGAATCTAACGCCCAGTTCGGCGAGGGCGGCGCTGGCACCTTTTCCGACGGCAAGCTCTACAGCCGGATCAAGGATGGGCGGCATCTCGACCGCAAGGTGCTGTCCGAGTTCGTGCGCGCCGGTGCGCCACCTGAAATCCTGACCGAGGCGCATCCGCATATCGGCACGTTCCGACTGGTGACGATGGTCGAAAGCCTGCGCCAGACGATCGAGGGGCTGGGCGGCGAATACCGCTTCGGCCGCCGCGTCGACGGACTCGATATCTCGACCGATTCCGACGGCACGAGACACGTCCGCGGACTTCACCTCCACACCGGCGAGTATCTCGAGGCCGATCAGGTCGTGCTTGCGATCGGGCACAGCGCGCGCGACACGTTCGAGATGCTTCACGGAGCGGGCGTTTATGTCGAGCCAAAGCCCTTCTCGATCGGTGTCCGGATCGAGCATCCGCAATCGTGGATCGACAAGTCCCGGTTCGGCGTGGATGCTGGCAACCGGATTCTCGGCGCGGCCGAATATCATTTGTCGCACCACTGCCGGAACAAACGCTCGGTCTACAGCTTCTGCATGTGTCCCGGCGGGACCGTGGTTGCAGCGACCTCCGAGGAAGGGCGAGTCGCGACCAACGGGATGAGCCAATATTCGCGTGAAGAGCGCAACGCCAATTCAGGATTTGTCGTCGGGATCGACCCTGCGCGCGACTATCCCGGCGATCCGCTCGCCGGGATCGCGTTCCAGCGACACTGGGAATCGCTGGCCTTCGTTGCCGGCGGCTCGAACTATCATGCCCCTGCGCAGCGCGTCGACGACTTCCTCGCGGGCCGCCCATCGACGACCCTTGGCAGCGTGGTTCCCTCCTACCGCCCGGGGGTGAAGCCGACCGACCTTGCGCACTGCCTGCCCGATTATGCGGTCGAGGCGATGCGCGAGGCGATCCCGGTCTTCGGGCGCCAGATTGCCGGCTACGACCATCCCGACGTCGTCATGACCGGGGTGGAGACGCGCACCTCGTCTCCGGTGCGCTTCACGCGCGGCGACGACTTTCAGAGCCTCAACACCGGCGGGCTGTTCCCTGCGGGCGAGGGGGCGGGCTATGCTGGCGGCATCCTGTCGGCGGCGGTCGATGGCATCAAGGTCGCCGAGGCGGTAGCCCAAAGCGTCGCCGGGCGGGCGGTAACGTGACGCTGATCCTGTTCAACAAGCCGTACAACGTGTTGAGCCAGTTCACCGATCGCGGCTCCGCCGGATCGATGCGAGCCACGCTGTCCGATTTCATCGATGTGGCCGGTGTCTATCCGGCGGGGCGGCTCGACCTTGACAGTGAGGGGCTACTATTGCTGACCGACGATGGCCGGCTGCAGGCGCGGATCGCCAATCCTAAGTATAAGATGCCCAAAACATATCTGGTGCAGGTGGAAGGCGACGTGGCCGAGACTGGTTTGGTCGCCCTTCGGCGGGGCATCGACTTGAAGGACGGACCGACGCGCCCTGCCGAGATCGAACGGATCACCGACCCGCATTTGTGGCCGCGCGATCCGCCGATCCGCGTCCGCCGGAAGATCCCCGATAGCTGGATCAAGCTGACGATATGCGAAGGACGCAATCGCCAAGTGCGCCGAATGACGGCCGCCATCGGATACCCGACGTTGCGGCTGGTCCGCTGGAGCATCGGCACCTGGGCAATCGACGGCCTGCTCTCGGGGGAATGGCAATGTCGCCCCGTGTGAAAATCTATTTCGACGGTGGTTGTCGTCCGAGCCCGGTCGGGATGGAGGCCGCCGTGGTGGTCAAGGGACGCAGTTTTATTCAGCGTGGCCTCGGACCCGGGACTAGCCTGGACGCCGAATGGCTGGCCTTGATCCGCGCGGCTGAAATCGCCCGGGAATTACGGCTGGTGAACCCCCTGTTTCTTGGCGACTCCCTGACCGTCGTCGGTCAGGCGAATGGGACGGTCAAATGCACGCGTGCGTCCGTTCGGCATTTTCGGGTGCTGGAGGGGTTGAATACATCTTTCCTTACGCTGAATATCCGCCATGTGAAACGTACCCAGAACCTCGCTGGGATCGCACTGGCCCGACTTCACGCTCGATGATCTGACGCAAAGCGGCCAAGTGCAGGCACCAGACAAAATGTGAACGAATGGCCGCTCTTGAGTGTGAGTAGGGGCCACTGAACGACGCATAACGGGCGCTAAGCCGGCGGACGTTCAAGTCGGGCGGTCTGTTTGCCAACGGTCACAATAATGTCGATCGGACCAAGTCGAGCGGCTTTAGCCTGCGGCTGATCGCGACCTAGTCGCCCGACCGCAATCTCAGCGTCAATCTCCAGGCGTCGAAGGGCTTCCGCCTCGGGGACGTCAACGATCCGCTAAATATCCCGCTTTGCTCGGGCGGGCCGGCGGCGTCGATGCGCTGACCTATGGCAATCATCCGCGCTACACGGGCGAAACGCTGTGGGATTATGAGGCGGGCGTAAAGACGCAGGGCCGCGGCCTCACCTTCAACGCGGCGACTTTCTACCCGCGTATCAAAAATCTGCAGGTCACGGCGGATGCCGGCAGCTGCTCGTCGGGCGTCATGTTCAACGTGCCCAAGGCACACACGCAGGGTTTTGAAGCCGAATTGTCCGCGCGGCCGATGCGGGGGCTGGACCTTGCCTTGTCGGGGAGCATCATCAACTCGAAGTTCGATTCGAGCGTGACGACGACCGCCGGGACGGTCATTGCCGGGATCCGCGGCGGCAATCGCCTTTCGACGGTGCCACAGTTCCAAGTGTCGGCGTCGGCGACCTATGGTCAGCATTTCGGCAGCAACGCCGACTGGTATGTGTCGGCTTCCTAACAGCATGTCGGAACGCGCTTTACCCAGCCGTCGGATCAGGAGAACAACCCGCGTAGCTTCGTCTCGGGCTTGCCGTTCAACGGCGCGACCGGGACCGGGGCGACGGTGCTCGACCTCAAGCTGCCGTCCTATGACCTCGTCGATGTCTCGGCCAGACTTAAATTCAATGGTGGCACCGAGTTCGTCCTTTACGCCAAGAACCTGTTCGACAAGACGCCTTTGCTCTCGTTAGACCGCGAGCGCGGCGGGCGGGCACGGCCTCGCTTCAACGGCGGCCAGCCACGCAATATCGGCCTGACGGTGCGCCAGTCGTTCTGATGCGGATCACCGGCGGGGGTCCGCTGTACTCGATGAGGTGATAGCCAGCATCGGCGCCTCGGCTCCGGTCAACGCGGAGTTCGCCCATTGCGCGCGCGGCAATCGATGCGCGCTCGACGATTTTCCTGGGACACGGCGTTTGATGACAGTTGACGTTCGCCGCGGCTACGTTGAAGCTGGCGGGAATGGAGGATCGAATGGCCCAAGTCGTCCTGAGCGCGGTCGAAAAGTCATTCGGCGAAACGATCGTCCTGAAGCCGACCGACCTTGCCGTCGCCGATGGCGAGTTCGTCGTGCTGGTCGGGCCGTCGGGGTCGGGCAAGTCGACGCTGCTGCGGCTGATCGCCGGGCTCGAGGAAGTCAGCGCGGGAACGATCGCGATCGGCGGCGAGGATGTCACGGCGGCGAGCCCGAGCAATCGCGGGATCGCGATGGTGTTCCAGTCCTACGCGCTCTACCCGCACCTGAGCGTCTACGAGAATCTGGCGTTCGCGCTGCGGCTGGCACGGCTGGACAAGGACGAGATCGACCGTCGGGTGCGCGGCGCGGCGGAGATACTGGCGATCACCGATCTGCTGGCCCGCAAGCCGCGGGCATTGTCCGGCGGGCAGCGCCAGCGAGTCGCGATCGGCCGCGCGATCGTTCGCGAGCCCAAGGTGTTCCTGTTCGACGAGCCCTTGTCCAATCTGGACGCGGCGCTGCGCGTCAGCATGCGCTACGAATTCGCCCGGCTCCACAAGCAACTCGGCACGACGATGATCTACGTCACCCACGACCAGGTCGAGGCGATGACGCTGGCCGACCGGATCGTGGTGCTGGCCAATGGCGGGATCGAGCAAATCGGGACGCCGCTGGCGCTTTACGAACACCCCGCGAACCTGTTCGTCGCGGGCTTCATCGGCTCGCCCAGGATCAACCTGCTTGGCGCGACGGTGGTCGAGGCTTCAGCCGATCGCGCGATGCTAGAGTTAGCCGGCGGCGAGCGGTTCGAGGCATCGGTCAATGCAGCGCGGGCGCAGGCGGGGGAAAAGGTCATGTTGGGAATCCGGCCCGAGCAGTTGTGGCTGGCCGACGGTGCCAACAGCGTTGGCGTCGAGGTGCGCTTCGTCG
>JANMWM010000011.1:0-2542 GCA_031394005.1 Sphingomonas sp. | reverse complement strand
GGTTCCGCGTTGGATGCCGGCGCACATGGCTGGATACAGCTCAACGTGTTTTAGGGGGCTTTAGAATGATCGTGCGGAATTTCATTGCGGTCGTCGTTGGGGCGGCGTTGGCTGGATCGGCAAACGCTGAACCCGCGACTGGCACTCGGCTCGGTGACCGCCTTCGCGATGGCTATGTAATGACCGAAATGGAGGCCGCTGCTGCTGGACAGCTTATGTCGAATTGCATGGTTGATCACCAGGTGGCGCAAGTTCGGTCCTATCTGAGTGCAACCACCCAGGCGGAGCAAAAGGCCAGCGGCTTTGGTCACCAAGCTGAACTAGACTGCATGAACATGGTGATGACTAACGAGCTGAGCGATACCCGGCAGGTAATTTTTCCGCCCGATGTTTTCCGAGGTCAGCTCGCGCAGTCCGAATTATCGCATTTACAGCCCGCAGTTAGCGCGCTGGCGGCCTTAGCGCTGCAAAAAGTCTATGCACGACCTTGGTTCGCGATGACGTCACGCAACGTTCTCGTTGACGAGATGGCAACATGCGTGGCCGAAACCAACCCTGCTGGAGTTGCAGCACTGCTCAAGACTGCGAGTTATGCCCCCTCGGAAGGCACAGCGGTGAAGGCATTGGTCCCGAATATTTCCGTGTGTCTGCGAGCGAAAGCAACGCTTCAGGCCAATCGGCAGGCGCTTCGCGCTGCTCTGGCAGAGGCCTTGTTTCAACGCGTTGCCGCGCCGGACGAAAAGCGTGCGCCGAGCGTAGGTCAGTAACGGCGGCAACGCCCTCCGGCTTGCTTGCACTTCGGCGGCTTGTTCGCCTGAGACCCTAGTCCAGCAAGCCAGGACGTCCAGAGGACGTCAGTTGATGTCGCCTTTCCACCCCGTTCGTGCCGCTCCCGGTGACGATGGCGGGCGCTGAAAGCTGCCCGTCGGCTACCGCCCCAGTATCGGACGCCGTGGCGGTGGATCGCGATGCCGGAAAGCTGACGACCGCCTCAAGGTCTAATTGATTATGCCGCTTCAGGCCTTGGCCAACGTCGCTCTGCCGGCTATTTACGATGGCGATGCGTTATAAAACTCTACTTTCGGCTTTGATCGTAATCGCGCCGATCGGTTCCGCGCTTGCCTCTGCGTCCGCTGCCACGGCGGTAACGCAGGTCAATGGTTCCGCGCCGGCGCCGGCGCTGCATTTCAAGGGAGGGCGCTGGTTCGACGGCGTTCGCTTTGTCGCAGCGGATTGGTATGCGGTCGATGGACGTCTCACCCATAAGCAGCCCGCCCGTGTTGATGCGACCGTCAATCTTGCCGACCGCTGGGTGATGCCGCCCTTGGCCGAGGCGCATAATCACGATTTGCAGAACGCCTTCTTCGCGGCCCGATCCGCACCCAGCTATATTTCGCGCGGGATCTTCTATTCGGCGCAGCTCTGCGCAAATCCCGAAGACATCCGATCTTTTCGGGGATTTCTTGGAGGACTTGCGACGCCCGATACGATTTTTGCTGAAGCCTGCATCTCGTCGTCTGATGGGCATCCGCTTGGCATCGCATTGGCAAGCGCCAAGCAGGCAGGTTATGCGCTTCGGGCCGAAGAAGTTCGGGACAAGGGTTACTGGGCCGTTGACAGCCTGGCCGACCTCGACGCGCGCTGGGCACGCATCGCGGCGGCGCGGCCCGCGATAGTCAAAATCATTCTAATAGATAGCGCGAACTACGCGGCCAATCGTAAATTGCCTGAGTTGTTCGGGTTCAACGGCCTTGACCCCGCGCTCGTGCCGGAGATCGTGCGCCGCTCGCACGCGCTCCACGCGCGGGTCGCGGCGCATGTCGATACGGCGGACGACTTTGCCGCCGCCGTCAGTTCGGGCGTGGACATCATCGCGCATCTGCCGGGGTATCGAATTGCAAAGGGAAAGACGGGCGCCGACTACCGCATTACCGATGCCGCAATAGGCGACGCGGCGAAACGAAAGACGCTCATCATTACGACCGTTGCCGCCGCTAAATATGATATCGAAGCCCATCGCGCGCATGCAGGGCCAATCACGACAGACTACATTGATAATATTCGTCGGTTGCGTTCCGCGGGCGTGAACCTGCTCGTCGGTTCGGATGCGATCGACGGATCGGTCATCGAAGAAATCGGGGCTATCGACCGGCTGACGGTGATGAGTCGGAGCGAGCTGCTCCGGATCGCGACAATGGTTACGCCCCGCGCCCTGTTCCCGACGCGCGACATTGGTCGGTTCGCCGAGGGTGCCGAGGCAAGCCTGGTCGCATTCGGGTCCAATCCCATTGCCGACATAGCGGTTTTGGGCCGTCCGCAGCTTCTCGTGAAGCAAGGGACGATCCTCAGTCCGCACCACTAGAATTCGGTCTGCTCACTATGGTGAGAGGTGCTTATGGATCTTGCAGCTCTTGCTTCCAAAGCTTTCGTTCCACCTTTCACCCAGTTTCAGCCGTCTAAACGTGGTAATCTAAGCTAGGAACGGATGTCCGTCTTCGTTCGAGTATCGCTCATTGCTGAAGTTTTGGCTGCCTGCCAAAAG
>JANMWM010000325.1:0-12288 GCA_031394005.1 Sphingomonas sp. | reverse complement strand
ACCCGTGGACCAGCCGCGCCCGCCCGTCGTTCCTGTACATGATGTACACGCTGATTCTGTGGTCGATCCCGATGGGCCTCATCTCCGCGGTCCAGCCGCACATGGCACTGGCCATCTCGAACGGCATGACCGCCTAAACTCCACGGCATCCCCGACGAGCTCTACACCCTCTTCAGCACCAGCTATTTGGGCTATATCGCCGCCCTCACCTGGGGGAAGATCAAGGACGTCGATAAGTAACGCGCGCAGTCATGCCGGGGGCATGACAAGCCCGTCGCTCAACTTGGCGATGCGTCCGTAATTAGCGCGGCGACGTTATGAGGGGATGAAAAAACCCGCCCTCGTCGCCGCCGTGCTCTCGCTCGCCGCCTGTTCGCCACCGAACCTGCTCAGTACGCTCAACAAATTCGTGCCTGGCGACAATGGCGCGCATCGGGTGGCGGAAGGGATCGCCTTCGCCCCCGACCGCGGGTTGAGGCTCGACGTATGGGCACCACGAGCTACCGGCCATCCGCTCCCCGTCGTGATCTTTCTCTACGGCGGCGGCTGGGTGGCGGGGTCACGCGGCGGCTATGGCTTCGCCGGCTCGGCCTATGCAGGGCAACGGTTCGTGACCGTCGTCCCCGACTATCGCCTAGTCCCCGCTGTCCACTTCCCCGCCTTTATCGAGGACGGCGCGCTGGCGGTGAAGTGGACCCGCGACAATATCGCCCGCTTCGGCGGCGACCCGAACCGGATCGCGCTCGCCGGTCATTCGGCGGGATCCTACAACGCCGCGATGCTCGCGCTGGACGGCCATTACCTGCGCGATGCCGGCGTGCCGGCGGGGACGATCAAGGCCGCCGCCTTGCTCTCCGGCCCCTACGACTTCTACCCCTTCACCGAGCAGCGCAGCCGCGACGCGCTTGGCGCCTGGCCGCGCCCGGCGGAGACCCAGCCGATCAACTTCGTCACCCTCGCCGCACCGCCGATGCTGCTCGCCACGGGCAGCGTCGACGACATCGTCATGCCGCGCAACAGCAAGGCGCTCGCCGCGAAACTCGCCGCCGCAGGCGTCCCGGTCGAGCTCAAAATCTACCCCGGCAAGAGCCACATCGACCTCGCGAAATCCCTCTCGCGCCCGTTCCGCGGGACGACCCCGGCGCTCGCCGACAGCGCGGCCTTCCTCCACCGCGTGCTAGGGAACTAAGCGGGCAACCAGATCGGCGGCGAACTCGCTCAGCGTATCGTCCCGCGCGCCCATGACCACAATCCGGTCGCCGGGAAGCGCCTTGGCCAGCAGCGCCTCGCCGATGCCCGCCCGCTCGGAAAGGTGCGTCGCCCTGCCCCCGGCCTCGCCCACCGCTTCGGCGAGCCAGTCGGACCCGCGCGAGCGATCGACCGTCCCGCCCTGATAAACGGGATCGGGGAGGAACAGCTCGTCCCCCTCGCGCAGCCCACTGGCAAAAGTCTGCGCCAGCCCCTCGCCCATCTTCGCCAGCGGGCCGAAGCCATGCGGCTGGAACATCACCAACAGCCGCCCGGACTGCGCGGTCAGCGTCGCCAGGCTTGCCGCAATCTTGTCGGGGTTATGCGCGAAGTCGTCGATCACCGTCACCCCGCCCGCCGTCCCGACCGTCTCAAGCCGCCGCCGCAGCCCCGCGAACCGCGCCAGCGCCGCCGCAGCCTCGCTCAGCGGCACCCCGAGCGCGCTCGTCGCCGCCAGCGCCGCCAGCGCGTTCGAGGCATTGTGCCGGCCCGGAACCGTCATCCGCACCGCCTGCTGCTCACCTTGGTGATCGACCGTGAAGGCCACCCCGTCGGGCAGCAGCTCGAGATTGCGCCCCGCGAACGCCGCACCCGGACTGTCGAAACCATAGCCGAGCAGCTGATCCGCCGGGACTTCATCGGCCAGCATCCGCGCTTCGGGATCGTCGAGGTTTATCACCGCGCGCTTGGCCACCGTGAGGAAGTCCCCGAACAGCGCCCGCAGCGCCTCCATTGAATGATGATCGAGGCTAACGTTGGTCAGCACCGCGATCGTCGGCCGATACAACGCGATCGAGCCATCGCTCTCGTCGACCTCACCGACGAACAGCTCGGGATCGCCAACCAGCGCGCTTGCGAACGGCGCTTGCGGCGAGACGAAATTCTTCATGACGGCGCCGTTCATCACCGTTGGCTGGCGCTGGCAAGCGGACAGGATCCAGCCGATCATCCCGGTGACGGTCGACTTGCCCGACGTCCCCCCGACCGCGATCGACTTTGCGGCAGCGTTCATCAGCTGGGCGAGCAGCCCCGGTCGGGTGACGTGCGCCAGTCCGAGTTCTTTCGCCCGCACGACATCGGGGATGCTGTCTTCGACCGCCGCCGAAGTGACCAGCGTGCACCCCTCGCGCAGCCCTGACCCGTCCTGCGCGAACAGGTCGATGCCGAGCGACTTCAGATAGTTGAACTTGGCCGCCAGCCGCCCAGCGTCGAGCGCGCGGTCCGATCCCGACACCCGCGCGCCCGACGCGCGAACGATCGCGGCAAGCGGGAGCATGCCGCTCCCGCCGATTCCGCAGAAATGATATTGGTTCGTCATCGCCGCCGCCCTATTGTGCTGAGGGTCGATTGCATAGGGATGCCAGATGCGGATTGCGGTCGTCGCGCCGAGTTGCACGTTGAGCGAGGCTGCCGCCGCGCGAGTCCACGCGATCGTCGAGGCGCGTGGGGACGCCGAACTGGTCGTCCACCCGCAATGCTTCCTACGCAGCGGTCATTTCGCCGGCGACGACCGCGCCCGCCTGTCGGCATTGCGATCGGTGATGGCCGACCCTTCGATCGACGCCATATGGTTCGGCCGCGGCGGCTATGGCTCGAATCGCATCGCCGAGGCCGCGCTGAAGGATCTTCCCGAGGCGGCGCGCGCCAAGACATACCTCGGCTATAGCGACGCCGGCTTCCTGCTCGCCGGTTTCCACCAGACCGGACTTGCGGTCGCCCATGCGCCGATGGTCCAGGACATTAACCGCGTGGGAGGCGAGGCGGCGATCGGCCGCGCGCTTGACTGGCTCATTCACCGCGATCCCGCCGCGCTCGAGCCGGGGCTCGACGGCCCGGCGATGGCGTTCAACCTGACCGTCCTGTCGAACCTGCTCGGAACCCCGCTCGAACCCGACGTCACCGGCGTCGAGCTGCTGATCGAGGACGTCGCCGAGCATTTGTATCGCATCGACCGGACGATGTTCCACCTCACATCCTCGCCAGCGATGCGTGTCGTCCGCCGCCTCCGTCTCGGCCGGGTCAGCGACATTCCCGCCAACGAGCCGGCGTGGAGCGGCGACGCGCAGGCCATCGTCCGCGACTGGTGCCAGCGCTCGGGGATCGCCTTCGCCGGCCCTGCCGACATCGGTCACGACGCCTCGAACCGGGTCGTCCCCTTTCCACTTGCCGCAAGTTAATCACGCCTCTCGCGCTACGCTCTTGCAAGGCGCGCGCGATTGCGCTCTATCTCCCCCTCGTAATCAACAGGAGGGCCGAATGGCAAAAGCAACGACGACCGGGACACCGCGCAAGGCTGGGGGCGGACTTGCCCGCCCGGTAACACCGTCACCCGAACTCGCCGCCGTCGTCGGAGCAGCTCCGCTGCCGCGCAGCGAAGTCGTGTCGAAGGTGTGGGCTCACATCCGCGAGCATAATCTGCAGAATCCGGCCAACAAGCGCGAAATCCTGGCCGACGACAAGCTCAAGAAGGTGTTCGGCAAGGACAGCTGCACGATGTTCGAAATGAACAAGCACCTGTCGGCGCACCTCAAGTCATAGGCGCTGCCGGTCAGGGATAAGAAGGGCTCGCGGGGAACTGCGGGCCCTTTTTCGTGCGTGGCGACGAGCCGACTCGCCTAGCCACGCCACAGCCCATCGAGCTTTTCCTGGGTCACGGGATAGCCGAGGTGATCCGGGATCGTCAGCCAGCGCTCCCCGTCGCGTTCCTCGACCCATGGGCAGATCGTCTCCACCGCGTGGCCGCGGGCATGATCGTGGAGCACCGCGACGCGGTCGTGGCAAGCCAGCCGTTCCAGATTGCGTCGCGTCGGGAAGATCAGGCTCGCATTCCCCACGGCATGACGCGCCAGCGCATCCGCCGCGCTTATCCATTCGGCGACACGGTTCTCGGCCTCGCCGACATTGGGGATCCACTCGCCCGGCGGCGCGGCGGCGAGAAAAAACAGCGTGTCGAACCGCCGCGTCGTGTGAAAATTGGGCATCCATCGCGCCCAGGGCGTAAGCAGCGACGCATCGAGCGACAGACGGTGGCGATCGAGCAGCGTCGCAAGGCTGGTACCGGCCAATAGTGCGCGCTGGAGTTCAAGCGCCAGCGCGGGGTTCGGAAGCGGATCAAGCGCGACCGGGACCGCGGTCTCCTCGATCGTCTCGCGCACCGCGGCGACGATTCCCGCACCATGCTCGACGCCCAGGGTCTCGGCAAATTCATGATCCTCGGGGTCGATCCGACCGCCGGGAAACACCATCGCCCCCGCAGCGAACGCCATCGTCGCCGCGCGCTCGACCATCAGCAGCATGGGAGGACCGCGCGGGACGTCGCGCGCCAGAATGAGGGTCGAGGCGGGAATGGCGGGCTGATCGGTCATTGGCCTTGTGGATAGACAATCGCCCGGAAACAAAAAAGGCCGACACCGCGAACGGCACCGGTCCCTTCTGTTATGGTCGCCTTCCGAAGTCGGCTACCAAGCCAATTACATCGCGTTGACGGCCTTGTTGGCCTGCGCTTCCGAAATATTGCCGGCGGCAACGTTGTCGGCGAGCTTGTCGCCCTTGTCCTTGAGCGCGTCTTGCTGATTCTTGAGCGAGTCGGCGGCGGCGTCGTTCGAGGTGTTAGCCGCCATCGCGCCCATATTGTCGGCTATATTGCCGACATTGGCCTCGACATTGTCGGCCGCGACCTTGTTCTCGCTCTTGCTGCACGCGCCCATCGTCAACGCCGCGGCGCCGAGCAGGACGATCGAAAATTTGTTCATGGATAAATCCCCTTGTTGTGGTCACTTCAACGATGTCGCCGTCGCAACACAGACCGCCCCAACGTCGGCTGTGCACGCAAAGTTCCCGTTGGCACTAAAGATGTAAATCATTGCGAATTTGGGCCCAAGCGCCTATCTGAAGAGCGCCGGGCGACCGGCTATGTCGGTAGAGTGTTAGGTGGAATAGGCATTTCGGACCCGGGGGGCAGTACCCCGGCGCCTCCACCACCAGCGGCGGATGCTTTGCCAAAAGCGCCGTTGCTGATGGGGGCGAAATAGGATCGACGAGTGCAATAAAGTCCTGACTGCCGACCGGCCTGAATGCGCCGAAAAACCGTTCATAACCACAAGTGACAACGATAATCAGGCGCTCGCGATTGCCGCGTAACGAATGGCCTAACGGCCTGACGTTATATGGACAAAAGCGCGGTTGGCCCCCACCGGGCACCAGAAGGGGATTCCAGCGGCTTCCGGGGGGGCCGGGCAACAGAATCCCCCGGACCTTTCGTGCGCACAGCTAGAGTCTGGCAGTTTGTCAGGTACGTCAAACACTTGCCCGCTCTCGGTTCCACTGGCAGAGACGGAGCGATGGATGAACTGCGGCGACTGCCCTGGCTGATCGCAGCCGCCGCGCTCGTGCCGCTATTGATGTTCTGGAGCATCGAGGGCGGTTTCAAGGCGCGCGAGGAGCGGCACACGATCGAGGCCGCCGCACTCGCCACCGCTCGGCTGCTCCAGTACCGGGTCGATGGAGTCTTCGAGCGTCACCTCGCCGGTCTCGCCGTCATTGCCACTAACCCATCGCTTCGCGGCGGTGACATGGCGGCGTTTCGCGCCCGTGTCGCCGAACTCATCGCCCTCAATCCCGGATGGGTCGGGGTGTCGCTGATCGATGCCGGATCGGGAGCGCGGATCGCCGATGTCGGGGCGGGATCGCGCACTGTGACGCTGGCCCCGCGAACGACCGGCAACAAGGCTCCCTATCTCCTCGGCTATGCCCGCGGCGCCGGCTGCCCCTGCCTCGTCTTCACGCGCCCATCTATCTTGGCGGGCAAGCCGGTCGCGGTGATGTTGTTCATCAGCAATCGCGAGATCGCCGATATGGCGCCGCAGCCCGACGACAATTACGCGGTGAGCGCCGTCGTCGATCCCGATGGACGATTTATCTCGCGCACGCTCAATGGCGACCGGCGCTTCGGAACGCCCGGGTCGACCTATCTTCGCGGCGCCGTCCATTCGCCCGCCGTCGGCGGACTCTACCGCGGCGTCACTCTCGAGGGGATAGAGAATTATTCCGCCTTCACCCGCTCGCCGAAGAGTGGCTGGTCGAGCCACGTCGCGCTCATGGCGCACCCGATCGACGTCCGCGCGCGGCGCTTTTTCGAATCCCTCGGTGTCGCGGCATTATTGTCGCTGGCGCTGGCCGCCATTCTCATCTGGTTCGTGCTTCGCCAGGTCGCCGAGCGCAAGCGGCTCGGTGAGCGGATCGAGCAGGCGCAGAAACTCGAAGCGCTCGGGCAGCTGACCGGAGGCATTGCACATGATTTCAACAATTTGCTCACCCCGGTGCTCGGTGCGCTCGATTTCGTGGCGAAGAAGCCGACGACCGATGCCGCCAGCCGCCGCTTGCTGCTCGGTGCGCTCGCCTCGGCCCAGCGCGCGGGCAAGCTGACGGCGCAACTGCTCGCCTTCTCGCGTCGCCAGCGGCTCAAGATCGAACCGATCCGCATCGCCATTATGCTCGGGGCAATCGAAGACCTGTTCCGCCAGTCGATCGGCGACAGCCACCGGCTCGAGATCGTCGCCGACGATCCATCGCTGTGCGCGATGGGCGACATCACCCAGCTCGAACTCGCGGTGCTCAACATTATGATCAATGCGCGCGACGCTTCGCCACCGGGCACGACCATCGCGGTGGCGGTCACCGGAACCGGCGTGCCTGCCAATGGCGAGGTCGCGATCACGACCACCGACCTGGGCACAGGGATGGACGAGGCCACGCGCGCCCGCGCGATTGAGCCTTTCTTCACCACCAAGGCGGTCGGCCGCGGCACCGGGCTCGGCCTCGCGCAGGCGTTCGGAATGGCCGAGCAGTCGGGTGGGCGGCTGGAGATCGTCTCCAGATCGGGGGCGGGTACGACCGTGACGATCGTCCTCAAGCGCTGCGAGGAGGAGGCGGCGCAGGGCGACATCGCGCGCGTCGAGCAGCCGCACGAGATGTCCTCGCTCCACTTGCTCGTGATCGACGACGACGCAGCGGTGCGTGCGGCGATCGTCCGCCCGCTCGAGGAGGCGGGCCATGTCGTCGATGCGGTCAGCGACGGCACGACCGGGCTCACCGCGCTCGGCCAGCGCGGCTTCGATCTGGTAGTGGTTGACTTCGCCATGCCCGGGATGGACGGCGCCGAGTTCATCCGGCGCGCACGCGACGTGCGCAAGGACGCCCGCTTTCTGATCGTCAGCGGCTATTCGGACAGTGACGCCATCGCCGCCGCCGCGCCGGGCACGCCGGTCCTCGCCAAGCCGTTCGACAATGCCACGCTGATCGCGCTCGTCGGCCATCTCGCGAGCTGAACAAGACCTCAGGCGGCCGGCAGGGTAAGCCGCGCGAGCAGCCCGCCAAGATCCTCGCTCTCCTCCAGAGCGACCCGCCCGCCATAGATCTCCGCGACATCGCGAACGATCGCGAGGCCGAGCCCGGTCCCCGGCTTGTCGGTGTCAAGCCTGGCGCCACGTGCAAACAGCGCCGCTCGGTCAACCTCGGCGATGCCCCTGCCGTCATCCTCGATCAGGATCGCGACCTTGCCGCCCGCCGCCGGTGCCTCGACCGTAACGAACACCCGCCCGCCGCCATATTTCGCGCCATTCTCGACCAGGTTGCCGAGCATCTCGTCGAGGTCCTGGCGCTCGACCCTTACCATTGCCGCGCGGTCCCCCGCGATGTCGACGGTGACCTCGGGGTAAAGTCTGCTGACCGCGCGCTCGACCGCCTCGACGCTTTCCCACACCCGCGTCCGCGCCTGCGCCGACGCGCGGCGGCCGATCGCGCGGGCCCGGGCGAGGTGGTGGTCGACTTGGCGGCGCATCACCGACGCCTCACGCACAACCGTGTCGGCGAGGTCGGGCGCGCGCGCCGTCGCCGCATTGGTCACCACCGTCAGCGGGGTCTTGAGAGCATGGGCGAGATTGCCCGCATGCCGCCGCGCTTCCTCGGCCCGCGCCTCACTGTGCGCCAGCAGCAGGTTCAATTCATGCACCAGCGGGTAAATCTCGGTCGGGAAATCCTCGCCGATCCGGTCCTGCCGCCCCGATCGCACCGCGAACAGCTCGCGCCGCACCCGCCGCAGCGGCCACAATCCATAAAACGCTTGCAGCGCCGCCGACACCAGCAGCCCCGCACCGAGCGCGGCAAAGCTCCACAGCAAAGTCCGGCGAAGCGCGCTGACCTGATCGTCGATCGCATCGCGCGACTGGGCGACCTGGAACCGCCAGCGCACCTCCGATCCGGGCAGCTGCACGTCGCGCTCGGCAATGCGCAGCGGCTCGTCGGCGAATTCCTTGCTGTCATACTCGTGCAGCTTGACGTCGTTGTGCTGCTCCGCATGCAGCCGCCGGTCCCACAGCGAGCGCGAAGGGAAGGTTTCTACCCCCATGCCGCTGACCTGGAAATACAATCCCGAATAGGGTTCGAGGAAGCGCTGGTCGGCGGGCGGGCGGTTGAAGCGCACCTCGCCGTCGGGGCCGATCTCCGACGCCGCGATCATCGCATTTAGGACGTAAGTCAGCTGCGTATCGAAATTGTCGACGATCGAGCGCGACAGCACGCGGTCGAGCGCGAACCCACCTATCAGCAGCAGCAGCCCGATCCACAGCGCCGCGACCCCGATCATTCGTCGCGTCAGCGATCCGGTACCGCGCGGGGACTTGTCCGCGTCCGCGCGCTCTGGCGCCGCCGGTGGCTCGGCGGCCGCCTCGGTCAAGCCGGAACGTCCTCGAGACTATAGCCCAAACCGCGGATGGTGGTGATGATCTCCGCCCCCAATTTCTTGCGGATGCGCGTCACGAACACCTCAATCGTATTGGAATCGCGGTCGAAATCCTGGTCGTAGATATGCTCGATCAGCTCGGTCCGGCTGACCACCTTGCCCTTGTGGTGCATCAGATAGCTGAGCAATTTATATTCCTGCGCGGTCAGCTTGACCGGCTCGCCCGCCTTGGTGACCTTGCCCGATCGCGTGTCGAGGCGGATATCGCCCGCGATGAGCTCGCTCGACGCGTTGCCCGACGCCCGGCGGATCAGCGCGCGCAGGCGGGCGATCAATTCCTCGGTCTGAAACGGTTTCGCCAGATAGTCGTCGGCCCCGGCATCGAGCCCGGCGACCTTGTCCGACCATGAATCGCGCGCGGTGAGAACGAGCACGGGCATCCGCTTGCCCTCTTTCCGCCAGCGATCGAGCACGGTCAGCCCGTCGACTTCGGGCAGCCCCAAATCGAGCACGACCGCGTCGTAATTCTCAGTCGATCCCAGATAATGGCCATCCTCGCCATCGGTCGCGAGGTCGATCGCATAGCCCGCCCCCTCGAGCGTTGAGCGAAGCTGGCGCCCCAGGTTAGGTTCGTCCTCGACGATCAGCACGCGCATAGGGTCATCCTGTTCCTGAACTTGTGACGCATCAACACGCACGAAGCTGAACGGTTGCTTGGCCGGAACGAAGCTGGGGAGGGAACAGGGGAAGGTCAAGCCTTCCCGACCGGCAAGGACTAGCGTCCCGCCTCGCCGATCACCCGGCCGGTCGCGGCGTCGACGTCGACCCAGATCACCCGCCCGTCGCGGACGAACTTGAGCCGATAGGTCTCGCCATGGAATTCAGGCCCGAGATAGTCGGCCCCGCCCATCATCGGCACCACCCGGCGCTCGATTCGCGGCAGCGGGATGGCGCGCCCGTCCTGGATCGCGCGAAACGCCCGGTCCTGGTCGCGCGGCCGCTCGGCCTGCGCGGGGACAGCGATCAGCGTGACGCCGAGGGCGGCGGCTAGGAGGGTCGGGAACAGGCGCATGAGGATACTCATTTCGGATACCGTTTTACCTGCAACGCATTGAATGCCTTATGAATGGCGGGTTCAGCAAGCAGTTAGCGAACGCGCGTGACGCGAAAGCCACAGGAGTCTTGGTCGAGAGCCTGATTCACTCTTTCGGGGCAAGCGCGCTACGCTTCCCCCTCGAACGATCAGGCTCTAGACGCCGCGCCCATGGCTCCCCCAATTTTATCGTTCGAAGAACTCGGCCTCGTCCAAGGCGAAGGCTGGCTGTTCCGCGGGCTCGACATCCATGTCGGGCCGCGCGACCGGCTGGCGCTGATCGGGCGCAACGGCGCAGGCAAGACGACCTTGCTCAAATGCCTCGCAGGCGTGATCGACACCGACAAGGGCAAGCGCTCGATCGTACCCGGAACGCGCGTCGTCCTGCTCGAGCAGGACCCCAACCTGACCGGTCACGAAACGCTGGGCGAGTGGGTCCTCGCCGGCGACGACGCCCCCGAGCCGCACCAGGCTGCCGCGATCGCCGACCAAATCGGCATCGACCTCGCTCGCCCGACCGCAACCGCCAGCGGCGGCGAGCGACGCCGCGCGGCAATCGTCCGCGCGCTCGCGGTCGATCCCGACGTGCTCCTCCTCGACGAGCCGACCAACCACCTCGACCTCGCCGCGATCGACTGGCTCGAGGTGTGGCTCGGCCGCTTCAAGGGCGCGTTCATCGTCATCAGCCACGACCGCACCTTCCTCACCCGGTTGACGAAAAGCTGCCTGTGGCTCGACCGCGGCACCATCCGCCGCGCCGAGATCGGCTTCGGCGGGTTCGATGCCTGGACCGAGGCGGTCTTTGCCGAGGAAG
Organism: Sphingomonas sp.; assembly: GCA_031394005.1. GTDB lineage: Bacteria > Pseudomonadota > Alphaproteobacteria > Sphingomonadales > Sphingomonadaceae > Sphingomicrobium. The sequence goes on along the minus strand of JANMWM010000325.1, from coordinate 1,395 downwards.
CCCGCGCCGCCGACAAGCTCGACGCCAAGCTAAAGCTCGAACTCCACTGGCTCGAACGCGGCGTGACCGGCCGCCGCCGCCGCAACCAGGGCCGCCTCGCCAAATTGCACGAAATGCGCGCAACCCGCGCCGCGATGCTCGGCGGTCCCGGCACCGCCAATCTCGCGCTCGCCCGCGACGATGTGAAGACCAAGAGCGTGATCGAGGCCGAGCATGTCGTGAAAGCCTTTGGCGAACGCACCATCATCAAGGACTTCTCGCTCCGCATCCAGCGCGGCGACCGCATCGGCCTCGTCGGCGCCAACGGCACCGGCAAGACCACGCTGCTCCGCCTCCTGACCGGCGAGCTCAAGCCCGACACCGGCACCGTCAAGCTGGCGAAAACCCTGTCGGGCATCGTCATCGACCAGCAGCGCAAGCTGATGGAGCCCCACCGCAAGGTCCGCGACGTCCTCGCCGAAGGCGGCGACTGGATCGAGGTGCGCGGGGTCAAGAAACACATCAAGGGCTACCTCAAGGAATTCCTGTTCGCGCCCGAACTCAGCGAAGCCCCGGTCGGATCGCTGTCGGGCGGAGAACGCTCGCGGCTGCTACTGGCGCGCGAATTCGCCCGCGAATCCAATCTACTCGTACTCGACGAGCCGACCAACGACCTCGACCTCGAAACGCTCGACCTGCTCCAGGAAGTCATCGCCGACTATGACGGCACCGTCCTCATCGTCAGCCACGACCGCGACTTCCTCGACCGCACCGTGACGGTCACCCTCGGGCTCGACGGCTCGGGCAAGGTCGATGTCGTCGCCGGCGGCTACGAAGACTGGATGCGCCAGCGCTCCGCCGCGACCGCCCCCCGGGTCTCACCTAGAGCCTCCGCCACTCCGGCGCGCGTCACCTCTGCACCTGCCCGCAAACTCTCGTTCAAGGATCAGCGCGACCTCGACCGCCTGCCCGGCGAAGTCGACCGCCTCGAACGCGCGATCACCGAAGCCGAAGCCGCCATCCACGACCCCGACCTGTACACCCGCAACCCCGCCAGATTCGCCGAGCTGACCAAGACCATCGACTCCAAGCGCGCCGAAAAAGAAGCAGCCGAAGAGCGCTGGCTGGAGGTAGTGGAAATTGCGGAGCAGCTGATAACGTAGGCTACAGAATGTTCGCTAGCGACCCATTGCAGATGTGGTGGATGGCTCCCGCTCACGGCATCTAGGTGCCAAGGTGTGAAGGCTATCGGGCATTCACGAGCATAAGATAGGAGCCCCCCGAGCTGGAGATTACTACGATTGGCCTCGATTTGGCCAAGAACATTTTCCAGGCTCACGGCGTAGATGTGTCGGGCAATGTTGTAGTTCGCAAGGCGCTACGACGTTCGCAGGTGCTACCGTTTTTCGAGCGAAC
>JANMWM010000289.1:0-6504 GCA_031394005.1 Sphingomonas sp. | reverse complement strand
CTCGTGGCGGTCACCGCCTTCGGCCTCACTACCGCGCTCAACTACGCCGGCTCGGGTCTGATCGACTGGACACTAGCGACTGTATTCGTCGTTGGCGGTATCATGGGCAGCCTCGCGGGGACGCGCGCAGCCAAGCGGCTTTCAGCTGGCGGTCATCTGACCAGCGTATTCGCCGCGCTAATCTTCGTCGTCGCCGGCTATATGCTGTGGAAAAGCGCGGCGGCAATATTCTGAAGCAAACCGCCTGTCCGTTACCTCGCCGAGCAAAGTCTCCAAGAAAGAATCCGATGATCAAGACCATGATCAACCTTGCAGCCTTCGGCGGCCTGTCCGTGGCCCTTGCCGGCTCGGGGACTTCGGCCGCGCCGCCGGTCGTTCAAGCGCAACTAGTGAACTCCCTTGAGCAACAGCGTCAGGCCATCCTCGAGGATCCTGTCGCTCCGCGGGTCGAGCCCAAGGGGTATGACGTCACGATCATCGAATATATGGATTATCAGTGCCCCTACTGCCGCGCATCCCATGGTCCGCTGAAGCAGCTTCTGGCGGCGGACAGGAAGGTGCGGATCATTTACCGCGACTGGCCGATCTTCGGCCCCGCTTCGGAACGGGCCGCACGCGTGGCGATCGCCAGCCAGTGGCAGGACAAGCACAGCGCGTTTCACGATGCGCTCATGACCACGACGCAGCCGCTGAGCGAGGCGAAAATCCGCGCTGCAGCAAAGAAGTCGGGGGTCGACTGGCCTCGCCTCGAGGCCGATCAGAAGGTGCACTCGGCCAACATCGAAGCTTTGCTTAAGCGCAACGCCGACCAGGCCGAACAGCTCGGGCTTGAGGGAACGCCAGGCTTCATCATCGGCAATGTGCAAAGCTTCGGCGGGATGAGCGTGGTGGAACTTCGAGCAGCCGTCAGCAAAGCGCGTCTCGATCGAACACACTCGCTGCTCGCGGTCCCGCAACAACCGCAAGGCTTGTAAACGTGAACAACGGGCTTCTGCCGGCGCTCCTGATTGCGGCCGGCACCGTGCTAGGCGCACCATCGACGGCGCGCGCAAACCCGCATGCCGAAGTGTCTTTGCTGAGCGAGACCGACCAGCCGCAGCCGGGGTCGACCTTTCTCGTCGGCATCCGCATCGTTCCAGTCCCCGGCTGGCACAGCTACTGGAGCAACCCGGGCGACAGCGGCATCGCACCCACGATCAAGTGGGAAGCCACGCCGGGCGTTCGGTTCGGCCCGCTCCTCCATCCGGCACCGACATTGCTCAAGGTCGCTGGCATCGCTAGCTATGTCCATTCGGGCGAGCATATCCTGCTAGCCCGCGTGCGCGCCGATCCGACGCTGAAGCGCGGGACCCTCCTGCCAATCGGGGCGCAGTTGATCTGGGCCACCTGCTCGGAGTCGCTGTGCGTACCCGAACGCACGGCGCTCAGCCTGAATCTCAAGGTCGGCGACGGCATTGCGAATGCATCGGCAATTGGTTTGAGACTGGCTGTGAAGCGACTGCCGCACCGACTGGCCGAGGGTGTTTTCCGCATCCGCGGAGGTATCGTTCGAATGGAAGTGCCGAAAGCGGCACAGGTCGACCCGGCGCGAGCCATTTTCTTTCCAATCAAAAATGGGATGGTTGCCAACTCGACGATTCACGTCCGCGTTGTTCAGGGAAATTCACAAATCGTCGGGCGTATCGTCGGCAACATTCCGTCGCGGATCAACGGCGTCCTGACAGACGAAGAGAGGAGCTACGCATTGTCTTTTCGCAAGGCAAGATAACGTCGGCCGTAATCTTTCACTGCCGTATTGAAGACAAAGCGACAGTTTCAAACCGGAAAACAGCGCAATCGGTCACCCGAGCCATGTGCTGACGTTGTTTTCTTGTCGCAAGCCGACGGCGGCTTTCAGGTGCGATCGATGTAGCTAGCAAGGCCCGACATTGGCGCCAATGCGTACCATATTCGCGGTGCTAGCTGGTGGCACCGACCCATTCATCGATCAGCCTCGCAATTTGTCGAGCGCAGAAATGATGGGAGTGTTCAATGCGGCCTGGGGACACATCTTCATCCAGCGCCCCGCGCGGCTCGGGTCGTGCCAGCAGTCTCGCTCAAGCGGTCCTGCATCAGCTTAAATTGTATCGGTTTGCCGGTCTTGCGCTGAACGTCGATCGCGTGGAGCTTGAGCGCGCGCAGCCTATGAAAAAGGCGCTAATTGTCAAAATCGTCGCGCGGCACGTTCCGCTGCACCCATTGCTCGCTAAGTTGACCTCTGATGTGCTGCGCTGCACAAAATTAACTTGATTTCAGGCTATAGGGTTGCGAAACGACTGGCTAGGGTGTTTTTCCGGGCAAGAAAAAAAAGGGGCCTACGATGAAAATCGTGACGTTGATCGGTTTGATTTCGGGGACATCCACACTTTACTGGTTGCTTCTTGCTACGCCGGCATACGCACAAACCCAGTCGATCCCCGACAAGGCTGCAGGCGACGACAATCAGGCGATCATCGTAACAGGTACGCGGATCGCGCGCCCTGAAATCGAGTTCGCCAATCCGGTGACATCGGTGTCCTCGCAGATGATCGAGCAGTCCGGGAAAACCGACGTGACAGCGATCCTCGTAGATTCTCCTGCGCTCGTCGGGTCGTTGACTAGTGGCTCAAATGCCGGTTCGAATTCCCAGAATTATGGGGGATCATCTAGTGCCGCGAACGTCGGCACTAGCGTCCTGAACCTGCGCAACCTCGGCTCGCAGCGAACCCTAGTGCTGGTCGACGGTCGCCGACACGTGAACGCTTATTCCGGCGAAAATTCGGTCGACATCAACACGATTCCGGTCGACCTCATCGACGGCGTCGATATTCTGACCGGCGGCGTCTCCGCAATCTACGGCGCTGACGGCGTCACGGGTGTCGTCAATTTCCGGCTAAAACGAAATTTCGAAGGTTTGTCCGCACGCGTTCAGTCGGGAATTTCGTCACGAGGCGATGCCGGCAATCGCTATGCCTCGGTCGTTCTCGGCCACAATTTCGCTGACAAGCGCGGCAACGTCACGCTTGCGTACGAATATAATAAATCGGACAGGTTAAATCAGCATCAGCGCGATTATCTCGGCGACCCTGCGCGCAACCTGCAATTGTTGCGTAACGTCGATAACCCGACGAATAATCTCAGCCTCCCCTACGACAAGATTTATTCAAACGTTAGTTGGTCAGATAGCGCGCCCAACGGCGCAGTCGATATCGGCGTATTCAACCCCGAAACGAACGCGACTGAATTTCAGTACGCTCCGAATTTCGATGGGGACGGTCGGCCTTACGATCGTGGTATCCAAATCCCTGGGAGTGGGGGCAGAGCTCACAACAGCAGGTCAAACACGCCTACTGCAGGGTATTTTGGCGATATCGAACCGAAGATCGAGCGACACAATGTCAACTTTCTGGCAGGATACGAAATTTCGCCTGCGCTAAAGGTCTTTGCCGAAGGCAAGTACGTCAACACCAGTGCTTTTACGCTCGTCCAGCCGTCTTTTGACTTCTTTACCTTTCTGACACCTGAAAACTATTACCTTCAGCAGCGTTTCGGCACGGCGGCGCCGATTGGCGCGCTTGTCAGCCGCGACAATTTTGACTTGGGGGTGGTGTCGGAATCTGCAAGGCGAAAGACCTACCGCGGTGTGATCGGCCTGAATGGATCGCTGAGTGAAGGCGATCGAAGCGGTAATCTAAAATACGAGTTCTCCTACGTCTATGGGCGCTCGACGTCTGTCGTGACGTCGGGCAACACCCGATTGACCGACCGGTACTATGCAGCGGTCGATGCGGTTATCGACCCGGCAACCGGCAAACCGACGTGCCGGATCAATCTACCTGGCGAAACAATAATCGATGCGAACAACTACGCCGGAATCGCCACGATCACGGGCGTTTCGGTCTCAGGCGCCCCGCTGAGTTTCAAGCCGGGAGAATGTTCGCCGATCACGCTGCTTGGTTATGGCAACAGCTCCGAAGCCGGGCGAAAATTCGCCTACGTCGACGACGTAACTCGCGCGTCGAGCGAACAGCGGGTGGCGTCCGGATCCTTGTCGGGTGATCTCGGCTTCCTGTTCAGGCTACCTGGTGGTCCGATCCGGTTTGCGCTCGGTGCCGAATATCGCAAGGAGAAGACCCGTTCGACGCCATCGGCGTTCGCCCAGGGCGGCTTCTTCGACGGCGGGAATCAGACCCTTCCGAGCGGTGGCCAGTTCGACGTCAAGGAAGCCTATGGCGAAATAAACGTCCCGCTGCTTGCCCATTTGCCCTTCGCCGAGGACCTATCGTTTGGAGGCGCCGTGCGTGTCTCCAAATATTCGACGATCGGATCAACGACTACCTGGAAGATAGATGGTACTTATTCGCCCGTGCGCGACATCACGTTCCGTGGCACGATTTCGAGCGCGGTCCGTGCACCCAATATCACTGAATTATTCAGTCCGCGACAAGGTGTTCAGACCTTCCTGAATGACCCGTGCGATCCCACAAATCTTCCCGAGGGAACTCAATACCGTGCGGCAAACTGCACAGCGGCATTGACTGCACTGGGGCTGAGTCCGGGACAGATTGCGGCGTTCAGTCCATCAACCGATCCGAAGCAGAGCACGAGCCAGCCGGGCCTATCGGGTGGAAACCCCAATCTGCAGGCAGAAACGGCGAAAACGTGGACGGCGGGCATTGTTCTTCGACCGCGCTTCCTTCCCGGGTTTTTCGTCACCGCCGATTGGTATGACATAAAATTGAGGAATGCGATCAACACGCCCGACGTCAACGAAGTGTTCAAGCTTTGCGTTGACCAGCCCACGCTCCAGAACGTTTTCTGCAACGGCTTCACTCGGTCGCCAACTACTGGATTCATCAATTCATACACGACTCAAACGTTGAATGTCGCCGGATTCAAGACGTCGGGCCTTGAACTCAGCGCGGCCTACCGACTCAACGTTTCACCGGCATTCGGCCGCCTGGATTTTCGCCTGTCAGGGGGATACCTGCATGATCTTACCTTCCTAGCGACTGTTGGAGGAAAGCCGGAACAGCAGCGTAACCGGACGTATCGCCCCAAATACAGCGGGTACCTGGGCGTAAGTTGGCTTCATGGGCCCCTCACAATCAATTATGGCCTCGCGTGGCAGGGCAAGACTGAGCGGTATACGAAGATCCAGCAAGCGGCTCATCCGAACTATGACCCGCGTTACGTCATGTACAAGGAGCGCTGGGAACACGACATTCAACTGAGTTTCGATGTACAAAAACGCTTCACCCTATACGGCGGGATTAACAATTTCACCGATCAGCAACCGGATATCGCAGCAGGCTTTGGCTATCCGGTCAGCGCAATCGGGAGGTATTTCTACGCTGGCGCCAAGATCAGGCTAGGAAATATTTTTTAGAAACCATGCAATTGCTGATAACTGAAAAAGAGCATGTGGCGGTGTTTGCGTTACAGGTGCCATTTGTCCGTGATCCGCAGTTGGTGCCTTCCGAAGCGATTGAGGTTTCTTCGTGAATTGTTTCAGGCCGGGCCGCCCGCGGCCTTGGGCCTTAATAGTTTAAAGCTCCATCTGACGCGCTCGCAGTTTAGTTGCAGCGCGGATCATCTCTTGCACCGGCACCGCGGTATTGCGTGATGCCGCCCTAATCGGCCACAGTCGGAAGGGGCTCGGCGATGATGCGCCATCGAATCTAGACTAATTCGGATGCACGGAATGAGGTTGCTCGCCAATTTGCTGATAGTGCCGTTGATGTTGGCGGGAACTGCGCATGCCAACACCCGGCCAATCGGCCCCGACGATATCGCGAGGGTGAAGGTCGTCGCCGACCCCCAGGTTGATCCCAGCAGAACCCAGGTCGCCTACAGTGTTTCGGCCCGCCACTGCGTGATCAGGTTCTGGTGAATGTCGAAACGCTGCGCCAACTCAGCCAGCGTCTGCTCGCTTTCCACCGCCGCCAATGCCACTTTCGCCTTGAATGCCGGACTGAGGTTCCGCCGTGGTCGCTTGCTCATCTTGCCTCCTGTTCGCAGCCATCGTGGCTGCCTTCAGGCCCGCAATCCACTCATCCAGCTGTCCAAATTTCCCGAGCCACTGCTTACCATCAACCCATTACGCCGCGGCGAACTGGTTCATCGTGTTGTGCGCGCCACCGGCCTTGAGTGCCGCCTCGCCCGCAAAATATTCCTTATGGTCGTCGCCGACGTCGCTGCCCGACATGTTCTGGTGTTTGACGCAGGCGATCCCTTGGCGAATTTCCTCGCGCTGGACGTGCTTGACGTAACCCAGCATCGCTTGCTCGCCGAAATATTCCTTGGCAAGCGTGTCGGTCGACAGCGCCGCCGTGTGATAGGTCGGCAAGGTGATGAGGTGGTGGAAGATGCCCGCCCGCGCCGCGCTCGCCCGCTGGAAGTCGCGGATCTTTTCGTCGGCTTCGAGCCCGAGCTCGGTCGCGTCAAATTGCACGCCCATCAGCTTGGCGCGGTCATAGGCGGCAA
>JANMWM010000312.1:0-8031 GCA_031394005.1 Sphingomonas sp. | reverse complement strand
CCGGTGACTCGGTCGCCTACGAAGTCCGCTCCTTCTTCAGCGGCGAGCATGGCAATATCGTCGAGGACCCGATCACCGGCAGCCTCAACGCCAGCCTTGCCCAATGGCTAATCGCGAGGGGCCGCTTCAGCCCGCCCTATGTCGCGCGCCAGGGCACAGCGCTCGGCCGCCAGGGCCGGGTCACGATCGACGCCGACGCCGAGGGCGACACCATTTGGGTCGGCGGGCAGACCATCACCATCGCCGAGGGAACGACGATCCTCGCCTAGCGAGTCTCGGTCAGCGCCGACGACAACATCGTCTCGCGGTCGGTATGCCCCTCTGGGTCGAAGTGCATCAAAATCTCGGTATTCGGAAAGCACTTCTGTAGCGCCTCCTCGATCGGGTCCATCCGGTCATGCGCCTTGCGCACCGTCCACTCGCCCGGCACCCACACATGGAACTGGACAAAGCGGTGAGTCCCGCTCGACCGCGTTCGCAGGTCGTGAAGCCCCGCAAGCTCGGGGAATTTGGCGGCCTCGGCGAGGAATTCGGCGCGCTCGGCCTCGCGCCACTCCTCGTCCATCAGCTGGGCAAGCGCATGCTTCGAGCCCTTCCAAGCCCCCCACGCGAGCCACACCGCCAACAACAACCCGAACGCCGCATCGGTCCCGCGCAGGTGCAGATACTGGTCGAGCACCAGCGCGACGATGACCGTACCGTTAAGCAGCATGTCCGACCGGTAATGAAGGTGATCGGTGGCGATCGCGACCGATCCGGTGCGCCTGACAACATGCTTCTGGTACGTCGTCAGCGCCAGCGTTGCGACAATCGCCACCAGTGAAATACCGATTCCGAGTTCGGCGTTCGAAGTCTCCGCGCGGTTGACCAGCCGATCGACCGAGCGCCATGCGATTCCTACCGCGGAGAAGCTGATCACGATCACCTGAACCAGCGCGACCAGGGCCTCCGCCTTGCCGTGGCCGAAGCGGTGGTCGCGGTCAGCCGGCTGGGCGGCGATCCGCACCCCGAACAGCGTGACCACGCTGGCAAGCAAATCCAGCGCGGTGTCGGCAAGGCTGCCAAGCATTGCCACCGACCCCGTCGCCGCCGCGCCCCACGCCTTGAGCCCGAGCAGCAGCACTCCCATCGTCACGCTCGCCAACGCGGCTCTGGTCGACAGCGCAGAGCGCTCGTCATGCGCCATGTGCGAATGGTGCCCGTGCCCGTGCGCGCTGCTCATGGGTATAGCAGCCCCTCGCTCCACCCGTCGCCGGCGCGGGTGAACAGCCGGCGGTGATGAAGCCGGTGCTCGCCATCCTCCCAAAATTCGATCACGCGCGGGTTCAGGCGAAACCCCGACCAGCGCGACGGGCGGGGAACATCCTGCCCCTCGAAGCGCGCGGTCGTTGCGGCGACGCGGTCGGCAAACGTCTCACGCCGATCGAGCGGGCGCGACTGGTCGCTCGCCCACGCGCCGATCCGCGAGGTCCGCCCGCGGCTGGCGAAATAGGCGTCGGCCTCGGCCTCGCTGACCGCGCTCACCGGCCCCTCGATCCGCACCTGGCGGCGAAGCGACTTCCAGTGGAACAGCAGCGCCGCCTCGGGATTGCCGGCGAGGTCCCTGCCCTTGCGGCTGTCGAGATTGGTGTAGAACACAAAGCCGTCCGGACCGTGACCCTTGAGCAGCACCATCCTCACCGACGGCCGCTTGGCGGCGTCGACCGTCGCAAGTGCCATCGCATCGGGATCGTTGATCTCCGACGCAATGGCCTCGGCGAACCAGCGGTCGAACAGGGTGAAGGGATCGTCGGCCATCGCCGCCATCCTTAGGCGGTCGCGCGAAGCGCTTCCACCTCAAACAATCAGGCTCTAAGAGACGGCATGGACCTATATCAACGCCTGGGGATCAAGCGCGGCGCGACCGAGGCCGAGATCAAAAAGGCCTATCGCAGCCTGGCAAAACAGCTTCATCCCGATCGCAATAAAGACAACCCCAAGGCCAACGAGCGCTTCAGTCAGATCACGCAGGCCTATGACATCCTGTCCGACAAGGACAAGCGCGCGCGCTACGACCGCGGCGAGCTCGACGAGGACGGCAATCCCAAGTTCGCCGGCTATGGCGGCGGCGGTGGCGGACCTCGTCCCGGCCAAAGCCCTTTCGGCGGCGGCCCTCCAACCGGTGGAGGGTTCGACAATGCGCAGGCGGCCGACCTCAGCGACTTGTTCGAAGGCCTTTTCGGCGGCGGTCAGCCCGGCGGCGGCGGCCGTCCCGGAGGCTCGTCGCCCTTTGGTCGGCGCAGTCCGCCTCCCCCGCAAAAAGGCGCCGACGTGGCCTATCGCCTGAAGATCACCTTCACCGACGCGGCTTCCCTCAAACCCCAGCGCGCGACGCTGTCGGGCGGCAAGACGATCGACCTCAAGCTTCCCCACGGCGTCGAGGACGGCACCAAGATCCGCCTCGCCGGCCAGGGCCAGGACGGTCCCGGCGGCAAGGGCGACGCGATCGTCCAGATCGAGATTGCCCCCCACCCCTTCTATACCCGCGACGGCACGACCGTCCGCCTGACTCGCCCGGTGACCCTTCCCGAGGCGGTGCTCGGCGCCAAGGTCAAGGTTCCCACCCCCGACGGCGCGGTCATGCTCTCGATCCCCAAGGGGGCAAGCTCGGGCAAGGCCATGCGCCTCAAGGAACGCGGCTTCACCGACAAGAGCGGCAAGCGCGGCGACGTGCTCGTCACTCTCGCCATCGACCTCCCCGCCGGCGACGCCGCGCTCGAAGAATTCGCCGCCGACTGGAAGGGCGGAGGCAACCCGCGGGCGATGCTCGGGGTTTGAGCATCGCATGAAGAATTTCAATCCCCAATCCCCCGAGGAGCGGCGCAAGCGGCTGGCCGATCTCAAGGCCAAGTTCGGCAGCGAGGTCGCCGAGAAGTTCAAGCCGACCAGCACCCCGTGGGTGATCACCAAACGCGTCGCGATCGGGGTCTATTCGGACGGCTTCATCCACGCCGGCAACCTCGCCTATCTCGCGGTCCTCGCATTGTTCCCCTTCTTCATCCTCGCGGCCGCGATCGCGCATCTGCTCGGCCAGAGCCAGGACGCAATCCTGACCGTCAACAACGTCCTCCAGCGCCTGCCCCCCAACGTCGCCGAGCTGATGCGCGACCCGATCCGCGAAGTACTGACCCAGCGCACCGGCGCACTTCTCTGGTTCGGCGGGCTCGTCGGGCTATGGACCGCGGCAAGTTTCATCGAGACCATCCGCGATATCCTCCGCCGATCCTACGGCGTCGAATATTGCGCCCCCTTCTGGACCTATCGCCTCAGCTCGATTGCCCTCATCCTCGGCGCGGTCGTGCTGATGATGGTTGCGCTCGGTGCCTCGGTGCTCCTCGCCTCGATCCACGAGGCGGTGACGACATGGTTCCCCTTCGCCAGCGGGCTCGGCACCGCGCTCGGCTTCTACCGCATTGCCCCTGCGCTGACCCTCTACGTCACCTTCTACTTCCTGTTTCTCGCGCTCACGCCTTCGCGGTACCGCTCGATGAGCTGTCGTAAATGGCCCGGCGCGCTGTTCGTCACCGTCTGGTGGCTGGCGGTAGTCGAACTGCTCCCGCGTATCATCAGCTGGTTTGGCGGCTATCAGAAGACTTACGGCAGTCTCGCCGGAATCATGGTCGCGCTGATCTTCTTTTACTTTGCCGGGCTGGGCGTCACCATCGGCGCCGAGCTCAACGCCGCGCTGGCGGATTCCGGCGGCAAGGCGCTAAGAGGCGAGGTCTATACTGGGCCGTTCATTGACGAGCTCGAAGTGGTCGAGCCACAACCGGGCGAGGATACGTCGCCCGAGCTCATCAGCCACCGCACCGTCGCGCCGGCCCTGAAGGGGAGTGAAGTATGAGCGGATTGATGGCGGGCAAGCGAGGCCTGATCATGGGCCTCGCCAATGATCGCTCACTGGCGTGGGGCATCGCCAAGCAACTCGCCGAGCACGGCGCGGAGCTCGCCTTCGCCTATCAGGGCGAAGCGATCGAGAAGCGCGTCCGCCCGCTCGCCGCCGAGCTCGGTTCCAACTTCCTCATCAACTGCGACGTATCCGAAATGACATCGCTCGACCACGCCTTCGCGACCCTCAGGCAAACGTGGGACAGCCTCGATTTCGTCGTCCACGCGATCGGCTTCTCCGACAAGAATGAGCTGCGCGGCAAATATGTCGAGACCAGCCTCGACAATTTCCTGATGACGATGAACATCTCGGTCTACAGCTTCGTCGCCGTCGCCGAGCGCGCTCGCGCTATGATGAAGCCTGGCGGCTCGCTGCTCACCCTGACCTATTATGGCGCCGAAAAGGTCATCCCTCATTACAACGTGATGGGCGTCGCCAAGGCCGCGCTCGAAGCCTCGGTCAAATATCTCGCCGCAGACCTTGGCCCCGACGGCCTGCGCGTCAACGCGATCAGCGCCGGCCCGATCAAGACGCTTGCCGCGAGCGGCATCGGCGACTTCCGCTACATCATGAAGTGGAACGAATATAACAGCCCGCTGCGCCGGAATGTCACCATCGAGGACGTCGGCGGCGGCGCCCTGTACCTCCTCAGCGACCTCGCCAGCGGCGTCACCGGCGAAATCCACCACGTCGACGCCGGCTACAACGTCATCGGCATGAAAGCCGAAGACGCCCCCGATATCGCGACGGTGTGACCCCCTCCCTTTTCAGGGAGTGGAGTTACCCGGCGAACGGGTCGCGCACGAGTATGGTGTCGTCGCGTTCGGGACTGGTCGAAACCAACGCCACCGGGCATCTGATCAGCTCCTCGATCCGCCGGACATATTTGATCGCCTGCGCCGGAAGATCGGCCCACGACCGCGCCCCGGCAGTCGTTCCTTCCCAGCCGACCATCTCCTCGTAGACCGGCTCGAGCCGCTCTTGGTCGAAGGAGTGCGGCGGAAGGTAGTCATAATCGCGCTCGCCGATGCGATAGCCGGTGCAGATCCTGATTGTCTCGAAACCGTCGAGCACGTCGATCTTTGTGAGCGCGATCCCGGTGATCCCCGACACGGCCGCCGACTGGCGCACCAACACCGCGTCGAACCAGCCGCAGCGCCGCTTGCGCCCGGTCACCGTCCCGAACTCATGCCCCCGCACGCCCAGCCGCTGTCCGGTTTCGTCTTCGAGCTCGGTCGGAAACGGCCCGCTGCCAACCCGCGTCGTGTAAGCCTTGACGATCCCCAGCACGAACCCCGCCGCCGACGGTCCCACCCCGCTCCCCGGCCCAGTCGTCCCGGCGACCGTGTTTGACGAGGTCACGAACGGATAGGTGCCGTGATCGACGTCGAGCAGCACCCCTTGAGCGCCCTCGAACAATATGCGCTTGCCCGCGCGTTGCGCCACGTCGAGGTCGCGCCATACCGGTTTGGCGAAGGGCAGCACGAACCCCGCGATCTCGGCCAGCTCGCTGCGTAGCGCCTCGCGGTCGGTTGCCGGCTGCCCGAACCCCGCCCGCAACGCGTCATGATGCGCGCATAGCCGGTCGAGCAGCGGGTCGAGCTCGTCGAGATGCGCCAGATCGCACAGCCGGATCGCGCGCCGCCCGACCTTGTCCTCATAAGCGGGTCCAATGCCGCGCCGCGTCGTCCCGATCTTGCCCGCCCCCGACGCATCCTCGCGCAGCGCGTCGAGATCGCGGTGAATTGGCAAGATCAGCGGGCAGGTCTCGGCAATCCGCAGCACCTCGGGCGTGATCACCACCCCCTGCGCCGACAACCGCTCGACCTCGGCCTTCAATGCCCACGGGTCGAGCACCACGCCATTGCCGATCACCGACGGCGTCCCGCGCACGATCCCCGATGGCAGCAGCGACAATTTGTAGACCTGGTCGCCGACGACCAGCGTGTGCCCGGCATTATGCCCACCCTGAAAGCGCACCACCACATCCGCGCGGCTGGCGAGCCAGTCGACGATCTTGCCCTTCCCCTCGTCGCCCCACTGCGCGCCGATGACGGTCACATTTCCCACGAGAATTCCTTCGATTGCGGCGGCGCTCTAGGCGAGGGCACGAGAGGGGTCAAAGATAGTCAGAACTTCAACGGACGGACTAGTCGTACCCCCGGAAGCGCCTCGACCTTGCGCACCACGTCCGGCCCGACCGGCTCGTCGACCGACAGCAGCAACACCGCGTCTCCACCTTCGGCCAGCCGCCCGAGATGGAAGGTGCCGATGTTGATGTTCGCCTCGCCCAGCAGCGTGCCCAGCCGCCCGATAAATCCGGGGCGATCCTCATTGACGATGTAGAGCATGTTGCCAATCAAATCGGCCTCGACCTTGACCCCGAACAACTCAACGAGCCGCGGCGCGGAATTGCCGAACAGCGTCCCCGCGACGGTCCGCTCGCCCGCCTGCGTGCGCGCGGAAACCCGCAGCAGCGTGTGATAATCCCCCTCGCGGTCATGCCGCACTTCGCGCACGTCGAGCCCGCGGTCCTTCGCCAGCACCGGTGCATTGACCATGTTCACGCTGTCCGAATGGATCCGCATGAACCCCGCCAGCACCGCGCCGGTGATCGGCTTCATGTTGAGCGCGGCGGCGGCACCTTCGGTCTCGATCGACAGACAGCCGATCGAGCCGTGCGCGAGCTGCCCGACGAGGCTGCCGAGCTTCTCGGCGAGCGCCATGTAGGGCTTTAATCGCGGGGCTTCTTCGGCCGATAGCGACGGCATGTTCATCGCGTTGGTGACCCCGCCCAGCAGCAGATAATCGCTCATCTGCTCGGCGACCTGGATTGCGACATTGACCTGCGCCTCGCTCGTCGATGCGCCGAGGTGCGGGGTCGAGATGAAATTGGGGGTGTTGAACAAGGGAGACGACTTCGCTGGCTCGCTTTCGAACACATCGAGCGCCGCGCCGCCGACTTGTCCGTTATCCAGTGCGTCCTTCAGCGCCGCCTCGTCGATCAGCCCGCCGCGCGCGCAGTTGATGATCCGAACGCCCTTCTTGGTCTTCGCAATGTTTTCGCGCGACAAGATGTTGCGAGTTTGATCGGTGAGCGGCGTATGCAGCGTGATGAAGTCGGCGCGGGCGAGCAGCTGGTCCAGTTCGACCTTCTCAACCCCAATCTCGACCGCGCGCTCGGGCGTCAGGAAGGGGTCGAACGCGACGACCTTCATCTTGAGCCCGAGCGCGCGCGACGTGACGATCGAACCGATGTTGCCCGCACCGATCAGCCCAAGCGTCTTACCCGTGACCTCGACCCCCATGAAGCGGTTCTTCTCCCACTTGCCGGCCTGGGTCGACGCATCAGCCTCGGGCAACTGGCGGGCGAGCGCGAACATCAGCGCGATGGCGTGCTCGGCGGTTGTGATCGAATTGCCGAACGGGGTATTCATCACAACCACGCCGCGCGCGGTCGCGGCGGGGATATCGACATTGTCGACTCCGATCCCGGCCCGACCCACGACCTTCAAATTGGTCGCGGCTTCGAGAATGGTCTTCGTCACCTTGGTCGACGAGCGGATCGCCAGCCCATCATACTCGCCGATGATCGCGGCCAGTTCATCGGGCGTCTTGCCCGTAATTTCATCAACCTGGATCCCGCGCTCGCGGAAAATCACGGCAGCGCGCGGGTCCATGGAATCGGAAATGAGGACTTTGGTCATGATGGTCTCCTGTGCCCGCACCGAAGGCGTCGGAAGGTGAGGGGTCGCCGAAAAGCGCGTTAGTTCTTGAGCGCAGCCCATGCCCAGTCGAGCCACGGCCCGAGCGCCTCGATATCGGCGGTGTCGACCGTCGCCCCGCACCAGATGCGCAGGCCCGGCGGCGCATCGCGATAGCCCGCGATGTCATACGCCACACCCTCGGCCTCGAGCAGCCCGGCGAAGCGCTTGATCATCGCCTCGTCCGAACCCTCGACCGTCAGGCACACCGACGTTTTCGACCGGCTCGCCGGATCGGCCGCCAGGTGGCCCAGCCACGGCCGCGACTGGACGATCTGGTCGAGCGCCGCCGCATTGGCATCGCTCCGCGCAATCAGCCCGTTGGCGCCGCCGATCGAC
>JANMWM010000304.1:0-5917 GCA_031394005.1 Sphingomonas sp. | reverse complement strand
CCGCGGTCCACGAAGCCGCCCCGACGACACCCTCACCTTACCTCGACCTCGTCCCGCAGGCAGATCTCGGCGACCTCAAGCTCACCCCGCGCCACTACAGCTATGTCAAAATCTCCGAAGGCTGCAACCACCGCTGCGCCTTCTGCATCATTCCCTCGATCCGCGGCGACCTCGTCAGCCGCCGTCCCGACGCGATCTTGCGCGAAGCCGAAAAGCTCATCGCCGCCGGCACCCGCGAGCTGCTGATTATCAGCCAGGACACGTCCGCCTACGGCCTCGACCTTCGCCACGCCACCTGGCCGTGGAAGCCCCAGAACGCCGAACCCACCGAAGTCCGCGCCGACATGACCGATCTCGCTCGCGAAATGGGCAAATTGGGCGCCTGGGTTCGCCTCCACTATGTCTACCCCTACCCCCACGTCGACAGCGTCATCCCGCTGATGGCCGAGGGGCTCGTCCTTCCCTATCTCGACATCCCGTTCCAGCACGCCAGCCCCAAGATCCTCAAGTCGATGAAGCGCCCCGCCAACGAAGCGAAAGTTCTCGAGCGCCTCAAGAACTGGCGCGCTGAGTGCCCCGACATCGCGATCCGCTCGAGCTTCGTCGTTGGCTTCCCCGGCGAGACCGAGGCAGATTTCCAGTACCTCCTCGACTGGCTTCAGGAAGCCCAGCTCGACCGCGTCGGCGCGTTCCGCTTCGAGCCGGTCCACGGCGCCGCCGCCAACGCGCTGC
The DNA here is from genome assembly GCA_031394005.1 of Sphingomonas sp. Taxonomy (GTDB): domain Bacteria; phylum Pseudomonadota; class Alphaproteobacteria; order Sphingomonadales; family Sphingomonadaceae; genus Sphingomicrobium. The sequence continues at coordinate 5,185 of JANMWM010000304.1, read as the reverse complement.
CCGACCCGGTGCCCGAAGAGCTCAAGGAAGAACGCTACGCCCGCATCATGGAGCTGACCGCCCGCATCAGCGCCGACAAACTCGCCGCCAAGGTCGGCCGCACGCTCGACGTGATCATCGATGCGGTTGACGAGGAGACCGGCGGCGCCACCGGCCGCAGCAAGGCCGACGCCCCCGAAATCGACGGCGAAGTCCACCTCCGCGACGCCGGCCACCTCGAGCCCGGCGACATCGTCCGGGCGGTCATCGAGGACAGCGACGAACACGACCTGTTCGGCGCCGAAGTCGAGATCGCCTGACTGTTTGAAGCGCGGTGCCGTTCTTCGCAAATAAAGCTACGCCCCGTCCCTTTCGACCCGCGGCCGGATCCACTCGCGCCACACCAGCATCAGCGCGGCCATCACCACCGGTCCGACGAACAGCCCGACCAGCCCCATCTCGGCCAGCCCGCCGAACGCCCCGATCATCGCCAGCAAGAACGGCAACTCGACCGCGCTGCCGATGGCCGACGGCTGGACCACATTGTCCCCCACCGTCATCACCGTCACCCCGAACGCGAACAGCAGCGCCCCCGCCAACACCGACCCGCTGCCGATGAGGATCAGCGACGCGACCCCGAACGCCGCCCACGCCCCGAAAGGCACCAGTGCGAGCAGCATCGTGAACACGGTGAACAACAGCGGCTGCGGTACCCCCGCGACGAAGTAACCGACCCCGATGATCGCTCCTTCGCCGAACGAAACGACCGCGGTCCCGCTCACCGTCCCGCGCACCGCGACGATCATCCTCTCGAGGAAATCCTCGCCGAACTCGCCGAACATCCGCTCGGAGACCGCATCGCCATGAGCGCGGATCGCGTCGCCCCGCGCGAGCAGCGACACCAGCGCGATGAGCGTCACGAAAAACATCCCGAGCTCTTTCGCCAGCGTCCCGCCGATCGACTTGGTCCAGCCGAATACCAACGAGGCGCTGATCGACCCGAGCAGTGCATTTGCCCCGCCCGGCGCCCCCAGATATTCCTGCCACGATCGCGCCGCGCTCGCCCCGACGAGCGGCACCGCGGCAAGCCACGGCGGCGGCGGGACCCCGGTTTTCTGAACCCGCGTCAGCCAGTCCATCGCCGCCTGGCTCTCCTGCGCCAGCGTCATCCCAGCCATCGACAGCGGCACCAGCACGATCAGCGCGGTCGCCGCCGCGAACCCGGTCGCGATCAGGCCGTCATGCCCAGGCCACCGCGTTCGAGCCCTCCGGAACAGCGGCCACTCGGCGATCGCCAGCACCGCCGCCCACGCCAGCGGCACCAGGAAAGCGTAAGCCACCCAGATCGCCAACGCGAGGATCACCCCGACCAGCGCGAGCTGCCGCGAGCGGATCGCGCGCGACGCCCCCGCCCTGTGGCTCGCGCTCGCTGGCAAGGTAGGGTTCGGTATCTGCTGGTCCAACGCGCTTTCCCCATTCTTCCGAAAACGCGACCATAGATCATGCCGGCACGGCTCCGACAAGCGCGACCCGATCGCCGCCCGCCCAGGCATTAGCGCTCCGCGATTGCCGCACCCGCCGCGACTCCGCTGGCCCACGCCCACTGGAAATTATAGCCGCCGAGCCAACCCGTCACATCGACCGCCTCGCCGATCGCATACAGTCCCGGGACCGCCATTGCCGCCATCGTCTTTGACGACAGCTCCGCGGTCGAAATCCCGCCCGCTGTCACCTCGGCCTTGGCGAATCCCTCGCTGCCGTTGGGCATGAAGTTCCAAGTCGCCAGCCGCGCCTCGACCCCCGCCAGCGCCCGATCAGGCAAATTGCCGAGGTCCCCGCTCACCTTGATCTGCTGGTGCAATATCTCCGTCAGTCGCTCGGGAAGCACCTCCCCCAGCACCCGCCGCAATGTCCGCTTTGGTCCCTCGCGCTTCGCCTTGGTAAGCCATCCCGCACTCCGCTCCGGAACGAAGTCGACCGTGACCGCCTCACCTCGCCGCCAGTATGACGACACCTGCAGGATCGCCGGCCCGGACAGACCGCGATGGGTGAACAGCGCCGCCTCGCGGAAACTCGCGCCGCCGCAGGACGCCACCACCTCCGCCGCCACGCCCGACAATTCGCGAAACAGCAATTGCTCGCCCGCTAGCGTCAGCGGCACCAGCCCCGGCCGCGGCTCGACCACCTTCAACCCGAACCGCCGCGCCAGTTCATAGGCAAACCCCGTCGCTCCCATTTTCGGGATTGACGGCCCCCCAGTGGCGATCACCATCGCCGCCGCGCTAACCTCGCGCGTCCCGATCCTTACCCGATAAAGCCCGTCCGCATGATCAACCGCGTCGATCGCGTTGCCGCAAGCCACCTCGACCCCGCCCGCCGAGCACTCGTCCAACAACATCGCAACAATCGCCTTCGCCGACCCGTCGCAAAACAGCTGCCCCAGCGTCTTCTCGTGCCAAGCAATCCCGTACCGCTCGACCAGCGCCAGAAAATCGCCCGCCGTGTACCGGCTTAGCGCCGAGCGCGCGAAGTGCGGGTTGGCCGACAGGAACCGCTCGGGCACCGTCCCCAGATTGGTAAAGTTACACCGCCCCCCGCCCGATATGAGGATTTTCTTCCCCACCTCGTCGGCATGGTCGATGACCAGCACGCGCTTGCCCCGCTGCCCGGCGGTCGCGGCACACATCAATCCGGCCGCGCCCGCGCCCAGTACGATCGCGTCGAAGTCCCCGCTCATTTCTGGTGAGCGGGCTTCTTGCGCGGTTGATACGGCGGCATGGCCCCCGTCGGCTTGATATAGGCCGGGTGGGTCCCGCGCGAATGCGGCGGTTGCGCTTCACCGCGCGAATTATGCGACGGAGAACGGCGCGGCCCGCCCGACGGCGGCGCCCCCGGCGCAGGCTCGATCCGGATTCCGGTTTCGTCCTCGCTCCCCGGATTGGCGGTCCGCTTGACCGCATCGCTAAACTTGTCCTCGGCGGCGCGGGTTAGCTGGAAATAAGTTTCGTTCGGCGCGATCCGGATCGCCCCGATCTGGTTCCTCGACACATGCCCGCGGCGGCACAGCAGCGGTAATATCCACCGCGGATCGGCCTGATGCTGCCGCCCGATGTCCATCCGGTACCACACCGCATCGTCGAAATCGGCGCGATCGCGTGGTGCCTCATCCATTCCCCCGCGGCTCCCCGTCGCGCCGACCGGCCCCATCGGCGTCGCCCGCCCACTCAGGTCGATCAGCTCTTCGGGCTCGGGCATCGTCCCCCGCTTCGCCGCGATCAGCGCCAGCGCAAGGTCGGTCGCGCTCATCTGCTCGATCAGCTGCGCCGCCAGTGCGCGGTCCTCGCCGCTCGCCTCGACCGGCGACACCAGCGTCTCGAGCAATCGCTCATGATCCTTCGCGCGGATCGCCTCGGCGCTCGGTACCGGCACCCATTCCGCCGCGATCCGCGCCTGCTTGAGCATCCCCTCAAGCCGCCGCCGCCGCGGATAGGGCACGATCAGTACCGCCGTCCCCTTCTTCCCCGCACGCCCGGTCCGCCCCGATCGATGCTGCAATATCTCGGCATCGCGCGGCACTTCGACGTGAACGACCAGGCTCAGCGACGCGACATCGATCCCCCGCGCCGCCACGTCGGTCGCCACGCACACCCGCGCCCGCCCGTCGCGCAGCGCCTGCAGCGCCTGGTTCCGCTCCGACTGACTATGCTCCCCCGACAGCGCCACCGCCGCGAACCCGCGCTCGATCAGCGTTGCATGCAGATGCCGCACATTGTCGCGTGTCGCGCAGAACAGCATCGCCGTCGCGGCCTCGTGGAACCGCAGCAGGTTGATCACCGCATGCTCGATATCGGCCGGCGACACCGCCACCGCCTGCGTCACGATGTCACCATGCCCGCGATCGTCGCCAACGGTCGAAATCCGCAAGGCATTCTTTTGATAGCGCTTGGCCAGCGCGACGATCGGCTTGGGCATCGTCGCCGAAAACAACAGCGTCTTGCGCTCCCCAGGCGTCGCATCGAGGATCTCCTCAAGGTCCTCGCGAAAACCCATGTCGAGCATCTCGTCGGCCTCGTCGAGCACGACATATTGCAGCGCCGAACAATCGAGCGACCCGCGCTCGAGGTGATCGCGCAGGCGCCCCGGCGTCCCCACGACGATATGGCACCCCTGCCCCAGCGCCTTGCGCTCCATCGCCGCGTTCATTCCGCCGACACACGTCACGATCCGCCCGCCCGCCTTGGCGAACAGCCATTCGAGCTCGCGGCTGACCTGCAACGCCAGCTCGCGCGTCGGCGCGATCACCAGCGCCAGCGGTGCCCGCGCCGGCCCATTGCCGCCCACCTCGAGCAGCCGCGCCGCCATCGCCATCCCGAACGCGACCGTCTTGCCCGACCCGGTCTGCGCCGACACGACCAGGTCGCGCCCGATTGCGTCCGGCTCCATCACCGCCGCCTGCACCGGGGTCGGCTCGACATAGCCCTGCGCGGTCAGCGCGTCCAAAATCAGCGGCGGAAGCTCGGGAAAAGGCATGACACTCGATACAGGTTGCCGCCCGCGAAAGCAGGCCGGAAGGAACGGACAAGGGGACGAGCGCTCGCGCGCCCAACGCCCCTAACGCGAAACCCCCGCCAACGCCACCTCGCCCCGTTCTCGGCCCTGGCGCTGTCAGAACCGCGCGTTCACCGTCACGCGCGCCAAGCGACTTTCGATCGGGTGGAAATGAATGTCGTTCTGCCCGTCCGGACCCTCACTCGGAAGCTGCGATTGATAGTAATAATCGATCGCCGAGCTTTTCGAATTGAGCAGGTTGAACGCCACCCGCGCCACACTCACGTCGCGCCTGATCTTATAGCCCACGCGCCCGCTCAGCGTGGTCGTCGACTTCGACCGAATACAGGACGGATTCAACCGATCGTTGCAACACGGCGTATTTCGATCCGCATGAGACAGGCGTCAAGTGCTTCTGCGGGTGTTTTCCAGTCGAGTGCCTTGCGCGGTCGGGCGTTCAGGGTTGCCGCCACGGCAGCGATGGCGTCCGGGCCATGGGAGCTTAGATCGGTGCCCTTGGGGAAGTACTGGCGCAGCAGCCCGTTGGTGTTTTCGTTGGTGCCACGTTGCCACGGGCTTTGCGGATCGCAGAAGTAGGCCTGCACGCCGGCGTCGATCTTGAGCCGGGCATGCTGTGCCATCTCGGCGCCCTGGTCCC
>JANMWM010000285.1:0-12356 GCA_031394005.1 Sphingomonas sp. | reverse complement strand
AGCCGGCCGAGGTGGACAAGAAATGGCATCTGATCGATGCCGATGGCCTCGTCGTCGGGCGGCTCGCCTCGATTGTCGCCAACATCCTGCGCGGCAAGCACAAGCCGATCTACACGCCCCATGTCGACTGTGGTGACCATGTCATCATCGTCAACGCTGGCAAGGTCCGCTTCACCGGTCGCAAGCTGCAGCAGAAGACCTATTATCGCCACACCGGCTTCATCGGCGGAATCAAGGAAATCACGGCGGAAAAGATCCTCGACGGACGCTTCCCCGAGCGCGTGATCGAGAAGGCCGTCGAGCGCATGGTTCCCCGCGGTCCGCTGGGTCGCGACCAGATGCGCGCGCTTCATCTCTATAACGGCACCGAGCATCCGCACGATGGTCAGCAGCCCGTAACCCTCGACGTCGCGGGCATGAACCGCAAGAACAAGGTGGGCGCCTGATGTCCGACAATCGCCAGTCCCTCGCCGATCTCGCCGCGCTGACGGGGGCGACCCCGCCACCCGCGCCCGAGGCTCCCGCTGCAGCCGCTCCGGCTGCCGAGGCTGATCACTCCGATGCTCCCGCCGCGGACGAGGCTCCGGTCTCGACCCAAGGTCCGCAGATCCAGGCCATTCTTCGCGAGCAGGAACTCGACAAGTTCGGTCGTGCCTACGCCACCGGCCGCCGCAAGGACGCGGTTGCACGCGTCTGGCTCAAGCCGGGCTCGGGCAAGATCACCGTCAATGAGCGTGACCAGGAAATCTATTTCGCGCGGCCGACGCTGCGCCTCGTCATTAACCAGCCGTTCGGGATCACCGATCGCGCCGGCCAGTTCGACGTCATCGCAACGGTCAAGGGCGGCGGCCTCTCGGGCCAGGCCGGCGCGGTGCTTCACGGCATCGCCCAGGCGCTGTCCCGCTATGAGCCGGCGCTTCGCACCACGGTCAAGCGCGCCGGTTTCCTGACCCGCGACAGCCGCGTCGTCGAGCGCAAGAAGTACGGCAAAGCGAAGGCCCGCAAGAGCTTCCAGTTCAGCAAGCGCTAACCGAGCACAGCGACGCTGGCGCTTGGCGCCGCCGGAGCAGTGCGAAGAGTTAGCGCAAGCCGGCCGACCAGCGCGAAGCGACTGGATCGACGGCATCGGACTTGTTCCCATGCCGGCCTCGCAAGAGAGAAAAATAAGGGCGGTCCGGATCCTCTCCAGGCCGCCCTTTTCTGGTGTGCGCTAGTCCATCGCCATCGGAGGCCCGCCGCCCGCCGCGCCAGGCTTTGGCGGCTTGAGCAGCAGCACAAGCGGGATCGCCGCGAACGTTACCCACATCATCAGTTTGAAATCGTCGAGATAGGCGATGAACGCCGCCTGGCGATTGACCTCGGCGTCGATCATCGCGAGCGCCGACTGGGCGGGGATGCCGAGCTGCTGGGCCAGCGCGCCTAGTGCAGTCGGCGCATTTTCGTCGGTGATATGCGCGCTGATATCGGAATGAGCAACCTGGAGATTGCGCGTCAACTGCGCGGTCACCACTGAAATCCCGATCGACCCGCCGATGTTGCGCGCCAGGTTGAGCAGACTCGCCGCCGCGGTGCGCAGGCGCGGTTCGAGCGTGGTGAAGGCGAGCGCCTGGATCGTGACGAACAGCATCCCCAGGCCAAGTCCCTGCACGACCCCGCTCCAGATCACCGGCCGCGCACCCTGCACAAGCGCGAAACCGGTCATCATGTAGAGCGATGTGCCCATCAGCCCCATGCCCAGCGCCACAAGTATGCGCAGGTCGATTTTCTGGGCGAGGCGTCCGACGGCAAGCATCGAGATCAAAGTGCCGACGCCGCGGGGCATGGTAAGCTCGCCCGACTGGAGCACCGAATAGCCGTAAAGTCGCTGCAGCAGCGGCGGTAGCAGCGCGAGACCGGCGAGGAGCAGCACGCCGGTCACCGCCATGAAGAACATGCCCGTCGCGAAGTTGCGGTCCTTGAACATGCCCCGTTCGAACAGCGGGTCGCGTCCGGTCATGGTGTGCACGATGAACATCCAGAAGGCAGCGACGGTAAGGGCCAGCTCGACCCAGATCTCGCTGCTCTGAAACCAGTCGAGCTGCTGACCGCGATCGAGCATGAGTTGCAGCGCGCCAAGCCCGATCCCGATCAGCGCGAAGCCGAACAGATCGAACTTGCGCGGATTTAGCGAGGTGCGCGGCATGAAGCGCAGCACCATCAACGCGGCGATCGCCCCGATCGGCAGGTTGACCAGGAATACCCAGCGCCAGTCGAAACTGTCGGTCAGCCAGCCGCCGAGCAACGGCCCGAGGATCGGCCCGATCATGATCCCGCCGCCGAACATCGCCATCGCCTGCGCGTGTTTCTCACGCGGGTAGATATCGAACAGCGTCGCCTGGCTGAGCGGAACGAGAAAGGCGCCGCTGACACCCTGCAAGGCGCGGAAGATCACCATCTGACTGAGCGACTGGGCGATCGCGCACAGGAAACTGGCGAAGGTGAAGGCGATCACCGCGGTAACGAGCAGCCGCTTGCGTCCGATCTTGTCGGCGAGCCAACCAGCGATCGGGATCGCGATCGCCGACGCGACGATGTAGCTCGTCAGCACCCAATTGATGCTTTCCTGGGTCGCGCCGAGGCTGGCCTGCATGTGTGGCAATGCGACATTGGCAATAGTCGTATCGAGCACCTGGATGAGGACTGCGAGCATCACGCCGATGGTGACAAGCAGGCGTCGACCCGGTTCGAGCGCGTGCGTTTGCACGGGCTAGCGCTGCTGCTCGAGCTCGACGTCGACCTTTGCCGAAAGACCGGCGATCATGTCGCGCGATGGCGTCTTGTCGAAAGCGATGCGGACGGGCACGCGCTGAGTTACCTTGACCCAGTTACCGTTGGCGTTCTGCGCCGGGAGAACCGAGAATTCACTGCCGGTACCCGAGCCAATGCTGGCAACATGCGCCTTCACCTTTAGTCCTGGATAGGCGTCGAACTTGACCGTCGCTGGTAGCCCGACGTGCATCCGCGCGAGGTCGCCTTCCTTGAAGTTGGCCTCGACCCACGCCGCCTTGTCGTGGACGATCGACAGCATCGACAAGCCGGTGATCGCGGTCTGGCCAACGAGCAGACGATCGGATTTGGCGATCACGCCATCCGAGGGGGCGCGGATGACCGAGCGATCGATATCAAGCCTTGCTTTCGCGACCACCGCCTGGGCCAAGGCGAGCTGCGGTTGGTCGCCATCGGGCGCGATCGCGGCCGAGGCGCTGGCGGCGCGGGCTCGGGCATCGGCCCATTGCGCGCGCGCCTTTTCGACCTCGTTGACCGCGTCGTCATAAGCCGCTCGGGTCGTGAATCCCTGCGCAAGCAGCTGGTTCTGACGCAACAATGCACGCTGGGTAATCGCCAGATTGGCCTCAGCCCCGACAATGTCGCCGTTGGTTCCTGTCGCCTGGGTACGCAGCTGGACCATCTGCAACCTTGCTGCGGCGACCTGCGCCTCGGCATTGGCAAGAGCGACCTCGAGCGGAGCGGGATCGATGCGGAATAATATGTCGCCTTGCTTGACCCGCTGCCCTTCGCGAACCCCAACTTCGGCGATCGGTCCGCTGACCTGGGTGCTGATCGAAGTGATGTCCTGCTTCACATAGGCATTGTCGGTGCCCACGGTCTTGCCGCCGTTGAACCAGAAATAGGCCCCGATGAGGAGGATCAGCAGCGGCACTGCGAGCAGGAAGATGGTCCGCTTCGGGTTGCGCTTGGCGACCACCACAGTCTCGCTCTCTACGTCGATCGGCGAGTCGGTAGCGACCTCGCGGTCGATTTTCTTCATCTCGTTCATGCCGAAACCCTGTTTGGCGAGGCGTCGATGCGCGACATATTATCGCGGATCTGCGCGAGACCCGCGCGGATCATTTCCATTTGTACCGATTCGAGGCCCTCGAACGCCTCGGCACGCAAGTCGGTTGCAAGCGCGTGGAGACTATTCAAAATCGGCCTCGCCTTGTCGGTCAGCGCTAGTCGCCACGCCCGGCGATCGGCGGGATCGGCGCGGCGCTCGACGAGTCCCGCGTCGCCGAGTCGGTCGAGAATTCGGCATAGCGTGATCGGTTCGATGTCGAGCCGGTCGGCGAGCTCGACCTGCCGCAAATTACCCTCGCGCTCGAGTGATAGGAGCACGCGCCATTGCGCGCTCGTCACACCGAGCGATGCCGCGCGCCGATCATAGGCGCGGCGGATCATTCGGGCGGTTTCAGAAATTTCCCAAGGTAAGGGATCAAGTGCCATGCGTGTTATATAATAAGGGTACTTATTAGTTTCAACCCGCCCCTTGTATCGACTCGGCTGACGCGCCAATCGAGGTCTAATGACCAGCCTCACCACCGTCGCCGACGTCTCCGCGCTGCTCGATACGCTCGAGCGGTTTTACGAAATGTCGGTCTCGACGCTCCGCGCCGCTCTCTCGCGCTACGCGGCGGACGGAACCCGGCCGACCACGGCCGATCGTCAAGCGGGAATTTTTGCCTATCCCGAGCTTCGTATCGACTACGACCCCGACTTCCCCGTGCCGACTCCGGCGCGCGCGTTCGCCCGGCTCAACCAGCCCGGCACCTATGCTACCTCGGTCGCGCGCCCGGCGCTGTTCCGCTCTTATCTTACCGAGCAGCTCGAACATCTCGTGCGTGACTATCCGGTGCGGGTCAGCGTCGACCGCTCGGGCAGCGAGATCCCCTATCCGTTCGTGCTCGACGGCGGCGACCTCGCGCTTGGACCGATCTCGACCGCCGAGCTGTCGCGCTGGTTTCCTTCGTCCGAACTGATCCACATCGGCGACGAGATCGCCGACGGTGCGTGGGAAATGCAGCCCGGGCCGGTCCGCCCGCTAGCGCTGTTCGACGCGCCGCGAACCGATTTCAGCCTTGCGCGGCTGAAACATTACACCGGCACACCGACCGAACATTTCCAGGACTTCATCCTGTTCACGAACTACATCCGCTACGTCGATGAATTCGTGCGCTTCGCTGTCACCGAGCTGCGTAATCCGGACAGCCGCTTCACCGCACTTAGCGTTCCCGGCGCAACCTTCGAGCATGGCGATCTCGCCGATGCCGAGGCGCAAATTGCGGCGGGGGTGTGGCGACGTCATCAGATGCCGGCCTATCATTTACGCACGCCCCGGGGCGACGGGATCACGCTGGTCAACATTGGCGTCGGTCCGTCCAACGCCAAGACGATCTGCGACCATATTGCGGTGCTTCGTCCGGAGGCGTGGCTGATGATCGGCCATTGCGGGGGTCTGCGCCCAAGCCAGACGATCGGCGATTATATCCTCGCCCACGCCTATTTGCGCGACGACCATGTGCTCGACGAGGTGCTCCCTCCCGAAATCCCGATCCCGGCGATCGCCGAGGTCCAGACCGCGATGGTCCGGGCCGCCGAGCGGGTCACCGGCGAGGATGAGGATGGGCTCAAGAAGCGACTGCGCACGGGAACGGTGGTGACGACCGACGATCGCAACTGGGAGTTGCGTTACACCTCGTCGGCGCTGCGCTTCAACCAAAGCCGCGCGGTGGCGATCGACATGGAGTCGGCAACTGTCGCGGCGCAGGGATATCGCTTCCGGGTGCCTTACGGAACGTTGCTATGCGTGTCGGACAAACCGCTCCATGGAGAGCTGAAGCTGCCGGGGCAGGCCAACGCTTTCTACGAGCAGGCGATCAGCCAGCATCTGCGTATCGGCATCGAGACGCTCGATTTGCTACGGCAGGAAGGCGACGGGTTGCACAGCCGCAAGCTGCGCAGCTTCGACGAGCCGCCGCTGCGCTAGCGGCAGCCCCTGTCCTTGCGGGGTGTGGAGTCAGCGAGGCAGGTTTCGGGTCCGCCCGACCACCGGGACCACCTGCCCCTTGGCCAGCCAGCCGGCGAGCGCGTCGATGTCGAGGCCGGCGTCGGCCGCATCTGTACCCTGGGTCAGCACCGAATAGCCGTCGCCGCCGTTGGCGAGGTAGTTGTTGACCGCGACTCGGTAACGCGCGACGAGCGAGATTGGTCGGCCATTAAGGCGGATCGCGACGATGCGGCTACCGAGAGCGCGCGCGAGGTCATAGTCGAACGTGAAACCGGCCGAGGGCACCAGCAGTGGTGGGGCGGCGTTGGCGGCGTTGCTCGATGCCTGGAATTGCTGCTCGAGCAGCGCCTTAAGCTGTGCGCCGGTCAGCGACTTTACCACGACGTGGTTAGTGAAGGGCATCATCGAGAAAGCCTGGCCATAGGTGATGCTGCCGTCGGCTGCTGGGATCAGCGCAACGCGCACGCCGGTCGCGTTGACCAGCGCCAGCTTCGCACCAGCGACTCGCCCGGCGTCGAGAAAGGCGTCGGCATTGAGGTTGGCTGCCGGGCTCTCCCGGTCCTTCTCGTCGCGTGGCGCCGGGCCCGACAAATGACCGATGACGCGGTTGGCGACCGGGGCGGCGGCGGCGACGTAGCGATCGACGAGTGATTTGACGGCTGGCTCCTCCGCACCCGTTCCGGCCACGCGATTGACAGCCGACTGGTTGATCAGACTGTGGGTGGAAGAAGCAAAGCGGAGCCGCAAATCGCTGAAGAAATAACCATATTTGCCCGCGCTGGTGAGCAGCCTGCCGCCGCGTTGGCAGATGTAGGCGTAGTGGGTGTGCCCCGAGACGACGGTCGCGATCGACGGGTCGAGGCGGTCGAGGATGGGAATAATCTCGCCCGACAGCCCGTCACAGCCTTGCCCGGTGGTGAAGGTCGGGGTGCGCCCGCCCTGGTGGATCAGCAGCACGATCGTGTCGGCCCCCGCGGCCTTAAGTTCGGGCACAAGTGCGTTGGCGGTCGCGATCTCGTCGGCGAAGCTCAACCCCTCGACGCTCGCCGGGCTGACGAGGTTACCGGTACCTTTCAGCGTCATGCCGATAAAGCCGATCCTGACCGGCCCGAACTGGCGGATCGCGGTCGGTGCGAAGAGAGTGATCCCTCCGGCGGTGCGGACGTTGGCGGCGAGGAAGCGGAATTTCGCGCCGGTGAACGGCTCGAGGCGGCACGGGATGAGCGTGGTGAACTTGGCGCACCCCCCGCCCTGCATCCGCCACAGCTCGCGCGGGCCCTTGTCAAACTCGTGGTTGCCGACCGCGTTGAGATCGAGCCCGATGAGGTTCATCGCGGCGATCGTCGGCTCGTCGAGGAAGGCGCCCGAGACGAGTGGCGAAGCGCCGATGAGGTCGCCCGCCGAGACCGTGACGGTGTAGGGGTGGCCCGTGCGCTCGCTCGCGAGGGCGGCGGCGAGGTGGGCGACGCCGCCGCTCGCAAGCATCGACTTGGTGCCGTCGGGGGCGGTGACTTCGATCGGCGGAGGAGCGACAATATTGCCGTGGAAGTCGTTAAAGGCGAGGATCTGGACCTCGATCGAGGACGGTGCAGGGGACGGTGGGAGGGTCGCTATCCGGGGCCCCGCGCAGCCCGCCAGCAGGGCGAGCAAAGCAAGCAATTTCAAGCGCATCGACGACTCCCTTTGGCAGGTCCCGTGGCAGCGTCTAGGAACAGTTTGATGACCGACCAAGAACTGATCGCCGCCGCCCGCGCCGCCGCCCTCAAGGCCTACGCGCCTTATTCCAACTTCTCGGTCGGTTGCGCCGTCGAGGGAGTCGACGGGACGGTCGTAACCGGGGCGAATATGGAGAATGCCTGCTATCGACTGGGGGTGTGCGCCGAACTGGCGGCGCTGACTGCGGCACAGGCGGCATTCGGACTCGACAAGGTCGCGCGGATCGCGGTTGCCGGGGGTGACGACTCGGGCGGGGAGCTGTCCGGTTCCTCGCCGGTGACGCCGTGCGGCGGGTGTCGCCAAGCGATCCTCGAGGCGGCGCAATTGTCCGGCCAAGACATTAAAATCATTTGCGCATCTGGAGACGGTTCGCGCGTTGAGTGCCACCACATCAGCGCCCTCATCCCGCACGGTTTCGGCCCGGCGAGCCTCGCCGGCTCCGCCTAGGCGTCGTCCTTCAGCAGGGCGTTGGCGATGATCAATTGCTGGACTTGGCTGGTGCCTTCGTAGATTCGGAACAGGCGGACGTCGCGGTACAGGCGTTCGATCCCGTAGTCGCAAATATATCCTGCCCCGCCAAAGAGTTGAACCGCGCGGTCGGCGACCCGCCCAACCATCTCGCTGGCATAATATTTGGCCGCGGCGGCCTCCATCGGGGTCGTTTCGCCGGCGTCCTTTTGCGCGGCGACGCTGAGCACGAGTGCCTTCGCGGCCATCGCCTCGGTTTGCGAATCGGCGATCATCGCCTTGACCAGCTGGAAGTCCCCGATCGGCTGGCCGAACTGCTTGCGTTCGCGGGCGTAGCCGACGCAGTCGCGGATCAGTCGCTCGGCGATGCCGACGCACAGCGCCGAGATGTGCAGTCGTCCACGATCAAGTACGCGCATCGCGATCTTGAACCCCTCCCCTTCCGATCCGAGGCGGTTGGCGGCGGGGACGCGGACTTCGTCGAAGTTGACGTCGCAGACATTGGCGCCCTGTTGTCCCATCTTGCGCTCGGGCGTGCCGATGCTGACCCCGGGGAGGTCGGCGGGGACGAGGAGCGCCGATACACCGCGCGAACCGGCCTCACCGGTGCGCGCCATGACGGTGAACAGCGAGGCCTTGTCAGCATTGGTGATGTAGCGCTTGGTCCCGGTGACGATATAATCCTCGCCATCGCGCACGGCGCGCGTCCTGACGGAGGCACTGTCGGACCCCGCCTCGGCCTCGGTCAGCGCGAAGCTGGTGATGATTTCCCCACTGGCGATGCGCAAGAGCCAATGGTCTTTCTGCTCGGGGGTGCCGGACATGACGAGCGCCTGGCTGCCAATGCCGACATTGGTGCCGAACACCGAACGAAAGGCAGGGGTCGTGCGCCCAAGCTCAAGGACGACGCGCACTTCCTCGCTCATCGTCAGCCCGAGCCCGCCATATTCTTCCGGGATCGACAGGCCGAACAGTCCCATTTCGCGCATCTCGGCGACGATCTCGGCGGGAACGCCATGCTGTTCCTCGACCAGGCCTTCAAGCGGGCGGAGGCGTTCATCGACGAAGCGGCGGATCGTGTCGGTCAGCTGGCCGAAGGTGGCGGGGTCGAGTGCCATCAGCTAAGCTTTATTTCGCGAAGGCGCTCGGCGAGATAGTCGTGCGCGATGATCGGCGGCCACTTCGGCATCTCGCCCTCCCCTATCGTTCCGGGCAGCGCTTCGATCAGGAAATCGGGGCGGAAGTGGAGGAAGAAGGGCATCGAGTAGCGCGCGTGCGACGCGCGGTCGGGGGCGGGGTTTACGACGCGGTGGGGGGTCGAGCGGAGGCGCCCGTTGGTCAGGCGCTGGAGCATGTCGCCGATGTTGACGACGAGCTCGCCGGGCTTCGGGCTGACCGGGATCCAGCGGCCGTCGCGAGTCTGGAGCTCGAGACCGGCCTCTTCGGCGCCGAGCAGCAGGGTGATGGTGTTGATATCCTCATGCGCGCCGGCGCGGATGTGCTCGCCCGTCGGCTCGGGCTGGGGCGGGTAATGGAGCATGCGGAGCACTGAATTGCCATCGCGAACAGTGTCGGTGAAATAATCCTCGTCGATGCCGAGGAACCGGGCGATGGCACGCAGGATCTTGATTCCGGTGCGGTCGAAGGTTTCGTAGAGTTCGAGGAAGGTCTCGCGGAAGCCGGGGACTCCGTCCGGCCACACATTCGCCGCCATCATCGCGCGGAACGGGTGGGCATCGTCCAATTCGCGGCCGACGTGCCAGAACTCCTTCAAGTCGTGAGCCGAGGCGCCCTTTGCGGTTTCAATCCCGAACGGGGTGTAGCCGCGCGCGCCGCCCTGGCCGAGTGCATAGCGGCGCTTGGTCTCATCGGGGAGGGCGAAGAAAGCCTTCGCCTTCGCCTCTGCACGGTCAATCAGCTCTTGCGGGATGCCGTGATCGGCGATCACCGCGAACCCGAACTCTGCGAAACTGTGGCCGAGCTTTTCGGCGAAGGCGGCGGGGTCGCGGTCGGCGTCGAGGAGGCTGACGGAGGCAATATTGTTATTCATTTGCCGTCCTCTAGCTTGCCAGCAGCAGGCCCGCCAGCGCGGCGCTCATCAAATTGGCGAGGCTTCCGGCGAGCAGCGCGCGGAGGCCTAGGCGGGCGATGACCGGGCGCTGGTTGGGAGCGAGCCCGCCGGTCACCGCCATCTGGATCGCGATCGAGCTGAAATTGGCGAAACCGCACAGGGCAAAGGTGACAATCGCGCGGCTTCGGGCCGAAAGAGCGGCGGCGGCGCCCTGGGCATTGCCGAGGTCGATGAAGGCGACGAATTCGTTGAGTACGATCTTGGTGCCGAACAAGCCGCCTGCGGTGCCCGCTTCGTTCCACGGCACGCCGATGAGGAACATCACCGGTTTGAAGATCAGCCCGACGAGCCCCTGGAAGCTCCAATTGTCCTGGCCGAACCAGTGACCGACCCCGCCGAGCAAGCCATTCGCCAGCGCTACCAGCGCCACGAACGCCAGGACCATTGCGCCAACCGCGACGGCAAGCTTGACCCCGGTCTGAGCGCCTTGGGCGGCGGCCATGATCATGTTGGCGGGGCGCTCGCCCTCCTCGAACGTCTCGGCGACCTGGACGCGATCCGCCGCATCGCCGCCCTCGAGCGGGAGTTCACCGTCCTTGGGCGCGCCGTCGGGCATGATGATCTTGGCCATCAGGATTCCACCTGGGGCGGACATGAAGGCAGCGGCGAGCAGATAGGGCAAATATTGGCTGCCGAGCAAGCTGGCGTAGGCGGCGAGGATGGTGCCGGCGACGCCTGCCATACCGACGACCATGACGGTGAACAGCTGCGGCGGGGTCAGCGCGGCGAGATAGGGGCGGATGACGAGCGGCGATTCAGACTGGCCGACGAAGATGTTGGCAGCGGCGGACAGGCTCTCGACGCGGCTGATCCCGGTGACCCAGCCGATCGCCCCGCCGACCCAGCGCACGATCCGTTGCATAATTCCGAGATAATAGAGGATCGAGACCAGCGCGGCGAAGAAGATGATTACGGGCAGCGCGGCGATGGCGAAGGTGTTAGCGAGCGGGTTCTTGGCCGATGGGCCGAACAGGAATTCAGTGCCCTTGCCGGCATAGCCGAGGAGGTCGGCGACCCCCGTCGACATGCCTTCGATCCCGGCGCGGCCCCAACTGGTGTAGAGTACGATGACCGCGATTGCTGCCTGGAGCGCGAAGGCGGCTCCGACAACGCGCAGGCGGATTGCCTTGCGGTCGGTCGAAAAGGTGACGGCGATGAGCAGGATCGCGGCGATGCCGAAGACCCCCAACAACGGTTGATTCATTATGCCCCTCTACCAGACCATCGCTTGTGACGCGGTTTTGGCCGCTTCGTCCAGCTTTTCAATAGCTTCCTCGGGTGTAGCGGCGACGAGCAACTGGGCGCGGCGGGCGGGCGAGAGGAAACCGCACGCCGCGGCATGGTCGAGGAAATCAGTCATCTTGGCCCAGAAGCCGCCGACGTCGACGAGGCAGAAGGGTTTCGCGTGATAGCCAAGCGCGTTCCACGACCAGGCCTCGAACAGCTCGTCGAGCGTGCCGATCCCACCGGGCAGAACTAGGAAGCCATCGGCGAGTTCAGTCATCCGGGCCTTGCGCTCGTGCATCCCGGCGACAGTATGGAGTTCGGTGAGGCCGGTGTGCGCGACCTCGAGCTCCACCAGTGCCTCGGGGATGACGCCATAAGTGCGGCCCCCGCCAGCGATGACGGTGTCGGCGACGATCCCCATCAAACCAAGCTTGCCACCGCCATAGACGAGGTCAATGCCGCGCGCGGCCATCGCTTCACCCGTGGCGCGCGCGACGTCGGCAAAGCGCACATCGCCGCCGGGGGCGGAGCCGCAATAGACCGCGAGCCTTGTGATGGTGCTCACAGCGCGACCAACGCCTTGAGGTCCGCCTCTGGACGAGCGCCGAAGTGCGAGATGATCTCGGCGGCGGCGATCGCGCCGGTCCATAGCTGGCGCTGGAGGTCGGTGCCCTTGCAGCGCGCGGTGAGGAAGCCCGCGGCGAAAAGGTCGCCCGCGCCGGTGGTGTCAACTAGCTTGGTCAGCGGGGCGGCGGGGATATCGATGCGGCGACCGTCCTCTATCGCCAGTGCCCCGGCGGGGCCGCGCGTGACGACGAGGGTCGGGACTTTCGCGGCGAGGGCGGCGAGCGCGCCTTCAAGGTCGGCGCGGCCGGCGAGCTGGAACAATTCGTCCTCGTTGGCGAACAGCAGGTCGACTCCGCCGGCGTCGATCATCTTCGCGAAACCCTCCTTGCGCCCGGCGATGCAGACGCTTTCGGAGAGGGTCAA
>JANMWM010000214.1:0-3647 GCA_031394005.1 Sphingomonas sp. | reverse complement strand
CCGCTCACTCTGACCGGGATCGCCACCGCAGGGGCGCTGATGCTCTTCTCGTTGACCGGGTTCGAGGCCGCCGCGGTCGTCGCCACGGTCACCGCCGACAGCAAGACCAATGTGCCGATGGCGACGCTGGTCGGTACTGCGCTGACCGGCGCGATCTACCTAACCGCCACCGTCGCCACTCTCATGCTATTATCGAGCGCGCGCGCGGCGAACAGCGGCGCGCCCTTCGCTGACGCGATCGCGCCGATCCTCGGCCAAGCTGCCGGTGCAGTGGTCGCCGCCATCGCCGCGGTCAGCGCCTTTGGTACCGCCAATGCGTTGCTGATGCTGGCGGCGGAAGTCTCGCGCACCTTGGCGCGAGCCGACGATTTGCCGCGACTGTTCCGTCGCACCAACGCCCGTGGCGCGCCGAGCGGAGCGCTGGTCATCAGCGCGCTCATTGCTGCCCTACTGGTCCTGGCCAGCTCGAACGACAGTTTCGTGCCCGTCTATATCTTCATCACGCTGGTCTCGACCGTCTCTGCGCTCGTGCTTTACCTGGTCTGCGCCGCTGCCGCGCTGAAGCTTGGGGTCGGCAGACGCTGGACGGCGCTGATGATCGTCGCCGTCGCCTACGCGGTCGTGATGTTTATCGGCGCAGGGTGGGAACCGACGCTGTGGGGTTTCGGATTGGCGGCGGCGGGCCTGCCGATCCGCTGGCTGTCGCGCCGGTTCAATCGGGCGACCAGCCTCGGCTTGGCGGACGATCGAGCCGCGCCTCCGGAACCAGCTGCCTGAGTTTCTGGGCGAAGGACCGCAGACACACCTCGCTCGTCCCCAGTGGCCCTGCGACGTAACTAGGGCTCCCCATCCCCGCCTGCACCCGTGCGATCAACTCGGTATCCTCGGCGTTGACGCGGCGGTTGATCCGCCAGTTGAGGAAGCGCGCTGCCTTCATCTCGCGGCGCGCATCCGGCAGCGCATAGCTGATCTCGCGGATCACGGTCTGCGTCGCCGAAATCGGCAGGAACTGCATGAAATCGACCTGGTCGGGATAGATATCAAACGCGACGTTGGGGAACAGCTTGAAGTAAAGCCACTTGCGCCGATGCGACACAGGCAGATGCTCAGCTTCGGGAAGAAATCGCTGGTAGGCCCGCTCGGACAAATTGGCACTCTCGCCCTCGACGAGGTCACCCTCCATCCGATCGACATGCGCATCCGCCTCGATCCGATAGCCGCGCCCGAACAGGCGGGCCAGCCCGGGATGCCCGACTGGGATGTGCAGACCGTCCGAATAATTATCGGCGATCGTCTTCCAATTGAGCTCGCGCGGGCGAAGCGTTAGCCGGCCGATCGGGCGAAGCTCTTCGAACCGGTAAGGCGCGACCTCCGTCTCGTGCGCTGCCATCATTTCGCCGACCGACGGCGCACCGGGCTCGAGCGTTACGAACAGGAACCCGTGCCACGTTTCGAGCGCCACCGGCACCAGCCCGCGCTTCGACGGATCAAGCCCCGGATACTCCGCCCGCTGCGGCACCCCGATCAGGCGCCCGTCCTTGCCATAGGTCCAGGCATGATAGGGGCAGGTCAGCCGCGCCGAGCAGCCTGCCTCGCCATCGACCAGTCGCGACCCCCGGTGACGGCACACATTGGCGAAGGCCCGCACTTGCCCATCATCCCCGCGAATGACGATCACGCTCTCGCCAAGATAGTCCAGCGTTCGCCAATTCCCGGGCGCCGCGATCTCGCCCTCATGGCACACCACCTGCGGCGCTGCGCGAAGAAACGCGCGCTGCTCGGCGGCGAAGAAGTCAGCGTCGTGGTACAGCCAGCCGGGCAGGCTCTGCCCATCGAGCGGGTCTGCGGCGGGATCGGCGGTGCGGAGCTGGGTTGCCATACCCGCTTGTGCCACGTCACGCATCTCACGACAATTCTTGCGAACTTGCCTTTCGCGCGACCCTGCCCCATAGACCGGCACGTTCGGGGCGCAGCCTACGGCTGGTGCCCCGTTCACATTAAAGACGACAGCCGGAGGGGCGCGCGCATGGTGCGGCGTCAGCGATCGGCCAACAGATGAGAAACACATGCCGCTGTACGAGCATGTTTTCCTCGCGCGTCAGGATCTGGCTCAGGCCCAGGTCGATACGCTCGCGGAAAACGCGACCAAGATTATCACCGATCTCGGTGGCAAGGTCGTCAAGACCGAAGCCTGGGGCCTGCGTGGCCTGGCTTATCGCATACAGAAGAATCGCAAGGCTCATTACGTCATGATGGACGTCGATGCTCCTCCCGCAGCGCTGGCCGAGCTCGAGCGCCAGACCGGCCTCAACGAAGACGTGCTTCGTTTCATGACGATCAAGGTCGATGCCCACGAGGCTGGCCCGTCGGTGATGATGCGCAAGAACGACCGCGATCGTGAGCGCGGCGAACGTGGCGGACGCGACGATCGCGGCCCGCGCGGCGGCTTTGGTGGCGGAGATCGCGACCGTGATCGTGGCGGCTTCGGAGGCGGCGATCGCCCCGACCGTGGCTTTGGCGGCAATGACCGCGGCGGTGACCGCGATCGTGCGCCGCGCGCCGAACAGGAAGCTTGATCATGGGTCGTCCCTTTTTCCGCCGCCGCAAGTCGTGCCCGTTCAGCGGCAATGACGCCCCCCGGATCGACTATAAGGACGTCCGGCTGCTCCAGGGCTTCGTGTCCGAGCGCGGCAAGATCGTCCCGAGTCGCATCACTGCGGTCTCGACCAAGAAGCAGCGCGAGCTGGCCAAAGCGATCAAGCGCGCCCGCCAGATCGGCCTGCTCCCCTATGTCGTCAAGTAAGGAGGACTGAACATGGATGTCATCCTGCTCGAACGCGTCGAGAAGCTCGGCTCGATTGGTGACGTGGTCACCGTCAAGAACGGTTTTGCGCGCAACTTCCTCCTGCCCAACAAGAAGGCGCTTCGTGCCAACGAGTCGAACCGGAAACTGTTCGACTCCAACCGCGCAAAGATCGAGAGCGACAACGCCAACAAGCGCGGCGATGCCGAAGTCGCGTCGAAGGACGTCGACGGAAAGTCGGTAATCCTGATCCGTCAGGCATCGAACGTCGGCGCGCTTTACGGTTCGGTCAGCGCGCGCGACATCGTCGACGCGCTCGAGGCCGAGGGCGCCAAGGTGCTCAAGAGTCAGGTTATCCTTGGCAAGCCGATCAAGAATATCGGGTTGCACGACGTCCGCGTCGCGCTCCATCCCGAGGTCAGCGTGACGGTCAAGGTCAATGTCGCTTGATCGCCCGAAGAGGCCGAGCTTCAGGCCAAGGGCGTCGATGTCATGGCGTCGATGTTCGAGCGTGACGAGGCCGGCTTTACCGAAGCCTACGACCCCAACGCCGAGCCCGGCGCGACTGCCGACGTCAACCCCGATGCGGAGGCTCCGGCCGCTGCACCCGAGGGCGACGACGCCGCCGCGTAAACATCGGTTTGTTGCAACAGAATTTGGCCGCCGGGGGAAACCTCGGCGGCTTTTTTCTTGCGGCTCAGGCCGTCGCGCGGCGTCGGGCGAACATGGCCTTTTCGGCGTCGATTGTCGCGGCAAGGCTTGGACGAGCATGGATCGCCGCGGCATAAGCGCGCACCTTGGGCCATGACGCGAGGTCGAGCCCGAGATGGTCGAAATTGACCAG
>JANMWM010000207.1:0-4463 GCA_031394005.1 Sphingomonas sp. | reverse complement strand
CGTACGAAAAACATGCTCAGCGTGCTGATGCAGGTGTTCATGATCGGGAGTGTGGCAGGACTGGTCTGGTGCTGCTGGGGCTATACGATGGCGTTCACCAGCGGCGGCAGCGGGGCGCTGGCGCCTTTCGTCGGTGGTTTCTCAAAGGCGTTCCTGATGGGGGTGAATGGCGGCACCTATGCCGCGACGTTCAGCAACAACGTCTATTTGCCTGAATTCGCCTTCGTGGTTTTCCAGATGACCTTCGCGATGATCACGCCTGCGCTGATTGTCGGCGCCTTTGCCGAACGCGTGAAGTTCTCGGCGTTGATGATTTTCGTCGTGGCCTGGCTCACGATCGTCTATTTCCCGATCGCGCACATGGTCTGGTACTGGGCTGGCCCGGACTTCCTGGCGGACGCCAAGACGGACACCGGCTATCTCTGGGGCCTGGGCGCACTGGATTTCGCCGGCGGCACTGTCGTCCACATCAACGCAGGCATCGCCGGCCTCGTCGGCTGTCTCGTGATCGGGCCTCGCCTCGGCTTTGGGAAGGAAGCCACACCCCCGCATTCGCTCGTGATGACCATGATCGGCGCGAGCTTGCTGTGGGTCGGCTGGTTCGGGTTCAACGCGGGGTCGAACCTCGAGGCCAATGGCGTGACCGCGGTCGCGTTCATCAATACCTTCGTCGCGACCGCGGCGGCGGCGGTGAGCTGGGCGCTGGTCGAGCGGGTCACGCACGGCAAGCCGTCGATGCTGGGAGCCGCATCGGGTGCGGTCGCGGGGCTTGTCGCTATCACGCCGGCGAGCGGATACGCCGCGCCGATGACCTCGATCCTGCTCGGGTTTATCGTCTCGCCGATCTGCTGGTTCTTCGTCACGACGGTGAAGAACAAGTTCAAATATGACGACACGCTCGACGTGTTCGGGGTGCACTGCATCGGCGGGATCGTCGGCGCGCTGGGCACCGCCATCGTCGCCGCGCCGGCGTTGGGGGGCCAGGGCGTCATTAATTATGCTGTGTTTCCGGCAGTTCCCGATACGTATGACATCGGCGCCCACCTGATGATCCAGTTCCAGGCGGTCGCGATTACCTTGCTCTGGTCGGGCATCGGCTCGGCGGTGATCTACTTCGTTATCGACAAGACGATCGGCCTGCGCCTGTCGGAAGACGAAGAGCGCGAGGGGTTGGACCTGTCCGATCACGGAGAACGCGCCTACAACTACTAGCCATGAACCCCCTGTTCGATTTCTTCGCCCGGCTTTCGGCCACCGCCAGAAGCGCCATCGACGAAGCGATCGGACAGGGGATCAATCCTGAAAACAAAGCTGAGGGCTCGCTCTACGATCCGGTCACCGCGGTGGACCGGGGGGTAGAGCGGGCCCTTCGCGCGATGATCGAGGCGGAGTTTCCCGACGACGGGATCGTCGGAGAAGAATATGGCGCGGTCCGCGAAGGCGCGCGGCGGGTGTGGAGTCTGGACCCGATCGATGGGACCAGACAGCTGGTGTGCGGGTTGCCAACGTGGACGGTGCTCGTCGGCCTCATGGAAAACGGGGTGCCGGTCGCGGGAATGATCGACACGCCGCGCTTGAACGAGCTGGTGATGGGGGACGCGAGCGGGACGGTGCTGCACGAAACTTCGCAACGCCTGCGCACGAGTGGCTGCACGGCTCTTGCCGGAGCGCGGCTGTCGACTACCGATCCCTATCTGTTCGACGCCGATGCCGCGCCAAGGTTCGAACGCCTCCGCATCGCAGCTCAGCTGACGCGCTTCGGGCTCGACGGCCACGCCTATGCGCGGGTTGCGCATGGCACGATCGACCTCGTCGCCGAGACGGGGTTGAAACCGCACGACTGGCAGGCGCTGGTCCCGGTGGTGTGCGGCGCTGGCGGGGTGATCGGCAACTGGCAGGGCGGCGAGGACATGAGCGGGGGCGATGTGCTGGCGGCGGCCACGCGCGACCTGTTCGACGAGGCGGTGAGGGTGCTCGCGGGCTAGGAGTGGCGTTTCTTCAGTTCGGCGACGATGTCGGTCCAGGCAAGGTCGCGGGCTTTCAGCAATACTGTGAGGTGGTAGACTAGGTCCGCCGCTTCCGAGGTTAGTTCTGCCGCGTCGCCGCATCGACCTGCCAGCGCGGTCTCGACGCCTTCTTCGCCGACTTTCTGCGCGGCTCGAGCAGGTCCCTCTGCCAGCAGTTTGGCGGTGTAGCTCGTTGCCGGGTCGGCGTCGGCGCGAGCGATGACGATTTGTTCGAGCGAACCGATGAAGCCGACCCCCGGTGCGCCGTCGTCGCCGAAGCAACTGTCGCTGCCGGTGTGACAGGTCGGCCCGCGGGGGCTGGCGAGGACGAGCAGTGCGTCACGGTCGCAGTCCATGCGGATGTCGACGAGGTCGAGCAGGTTTCCGGAGGTCTCGCCCTTGCGCCACGGCCCGCCACGCGAGCGGCTGTGGAACGTCACGAGCTTGTCGGCGATGGTGGCATCGAGCGCGGCGTGGTCCATGTAGCCGAGCATGCGCACCTCGCCTGAGGCGGCGTCCTGGACGATCGCGGGGATCAGCCCGTCCATCTTGGCCCAGTCGAGCCCATCCTTGTCGAAGGGATCGGGGTCGATCATGGTCTTGTCTCCACGCCGAGGGCGGCAAGCTCGCGCTTGAGGTCGGGGATGGCGATGCGGCGGTCGTGGAACACGCTTGCGGCCAGCGCGCCGCTCGCGCCGATCCCGAACACGTCGGCGAAATGCTGGACCGATCCGGCGCCGCCCGAGGCGATGACGGGGACGCCGAGCGGGATTATCGCGGCGGTCTGGACGAGGTCGTAGCCGCGCCGCACGCCGTCGCGGTCGATGCAGTTGAGGACGATCTCGCCCGCCCCGAGGGCAACCGCCTCGCGTGCCCAGGCGAGGGTTTCGCGCCCGGCGTCGCGCGTGACTTCGACCTTGCCGGTATACTGCTTGACGATCCAGCGACCGTCGCCGGTGACGAGGCTGTCGATGCCGACGACGACGCACTGGCGGCCGAACGCCTCGGCTAGTTCGCCGATCAGCTCGGGCCGTTCCAGCGCGGGGGAGTTGACCGAGATCTTGTCCGCGCCTTGTTCAAGGATCCGGGCCGCTTCGTCGCGGCTGCGGATCCCGCCCGCGACGCAGAACGGGATATCGATCACTGCGGCGATGCGGTGGACCCAAGCGACATCGACCCCGCGCCCTTCGGCGCTGGCGGTGATGTCGTAGAAAACGAGCTCATCGGCGCCTTCGTCGCGGTAGCGCAGCGCGAGGTCGACGATGTCGCCGACGTCGCGATGGTCGCGGAATTTGACGCCCTTGACGACGCGGCCGTCGGCGACGTCGAGGCACGGAATGATCCTAGCGACCGGCATCGATCGCCCCTGCTGCTTCGAGCGCCTGTTCGACGGTGAAGCGGCCTTCCCACAATGCCTTGCCGACGATCGCGCCCGATGCGCCCGATTGGGCGAGGATGGCGAGGTCGTCGAGCGTGGCGACGCCGCCCGAGGCCTGGAGCGCGACCGCGGGATACCAGTCGACGATCGCCTGGATCAGCGGTACATTGGGTCCGGTCAGCATGCCGTCGCGGCCGATGTCGGTGACGAGCAGGTGGCGAACGGTCGGGAACTGGTCGAGGACTTGATCGAGGCTTTGCCCCGATCCTTCGGCCCAGCCGTGCGTGGCGACCATCGCCACGCCGCGTCCGCTGATTTCGCCCTCGATGCGGACGTCGAGCGCGAGGGTCAGGCGCTCGGGGCCGAACTTGTCGAGCAGCGCAGTGAACGCGGGGGGATTGTTGACGGCCAGGCTGCCGACGACGACGCGCGACACGCCGGCGTCGAGGAGGGTCGCGACATGCTCGGGAGAGCGGACGCCGCCAGCGACCTGGAGGTTGAGGCGGGCTGATTGGGCGAGGTTGGTGAGGAGCGCGTGCTGGCGCGGCTCCCTTGCTTTCGCGCCGTCGAGGTCGACGATGTGCGCCCATTCGGCGCCTTGCTCCGCAAAGCGGGCGAGGGCGGCGGCAGGTTCCTCATCGTACTGCGTCTCGCGCGCGAAATCGCCTTGCGCGAGGCGGACGCAGCGGCCGGCGATGAGGTCGATGGCGGGGTAGAGGATCATGCGTCGAGGAAAGCCTGCAGGAACCGCGCGCCGGGCTCGGCGGAGCGTTCGGGATGGAATTGCGCGCCCCACAAATGGCCGTGGCGGAGGGCGGCGGGGAGGGACGCGCCATAGGTGACGCGCGCGGCGGTGGCGGGGCCGTCGTCGCAGGCGAAGCTGTGCGCAAAATAGACATGGTCGCCGTCGACGAGGCCGGTGGCTTTTTCGGATTCTGGGGCGGCGTCCTCGATCGGGGTCCAGCCCATGTGGGGGACGGGACGGCCGGGGGCGGCGGTCATTGCGCGGACCCGGCCGGGAACGAGGGCGAGACACTCGGTATCGGCTTCGTCGGAGCTTTCGAACATGAGCTGCATAC
>JANMWM010000276.1:0-4691 GCA_031394005.1 Sphingomonas sp. | reverse complement strand
GTAGTTCGGGCGAGCGAATGAAGCTGTTGCGGTGAATCCCGCCAAGCCGTGCGAAATCTGCGTTCTCAAGCCCTGGAATCGTCCGGAAAATACGCACTTGGTCGGCGTGCTTGAGCTTTGTCTGGAAGCCGACCATGTTCCACAATGTGCCCAGCGCATTGTCTTGGCGTAACTGGACGACGGCGTGAGGCCAGCGCCCGGTGCGCGGATTGTCGAGCCCGACAGGCTTCATCGGCCCGAAGCGGAGCGTTTCGGGGGCGCGCTCGGCCCTCACCACCATCGGCAAACAGCCGACGAAGTACGGGGTGTCGCGCTCCCACTCCTTGAATTCGGTCTTCTCGCCGGCGTTGAGCGCGGCGATGAAGTCGGCGTACTGCTCGCGGTCCATCGGGCAGTTGATGTAGTCCTTGCCGCCTTTATTCCAACGCGCGGCCATCCAGCAGGTGTCCATGTCGACACTGTCGCGGTGGACGATCGGGGCGATCGCATCGAAGAAGGCAAGCGCGCCCGCGCCGGTCGCCTCGGCGATGCTGTCGGCGAGAGCCGGGGCGGTGAGCGGGCCGGTGGCGACAATCACCGGGCCGTCGGGAAGCTGGTCAACGCGCTCGCGGACGACAGTGATGTTCGGGTGCGCCTCGATTGCGGACGTAACTTCCGCGGCGAACGCGGCGCGATCGACCGCGAGTGCCGAGCCGGCCGGGACGCGGTGCAGGTCGGCGGCGCGCATCACGAGGCTGCCGAGGGCCCGCATTTCCTGGTGGAGCAGCCCGACTGCATTCTTTTCGGCGTCGTCGGAGCGAAAACTGTTCGAACAAACCATTTCGGCAAGACGGTCAGATTCGTGTGCCGGGGTGGTGTCGCCGCCCCCGCGCATTTCGGACAGGCGGACCTTGAGCCCGGCCTCGGCGAGCTGGAACGCGGCTTCGGACCCGGCAAGCCCACCGCCAATGATGTGGATGTCGTGCATGAGCGTCGCCCTAGCCGCTCGGGCGGAGCGAAGTCGAGCGATCAGCTTGGCGCCAGCTCATCAAACCGGTCCCAGATCGTGATCCACGCGCGTTGGCAGCGCAGTGCGCAGACCGCGCTCGTCACGACGATGGGGATGCCGAACGGTGGGGAGGCGGGAATGCGCGCCCAGATCAGCCAGCCAAGCGCCGATTCAATCGCGATCCAGAGCACTGCCGGTCAAAGCTCAGAGACGGCCTTGCTCTCGCTTCTGATGTTAGATGTCGGCGGGTTCGCTCGGCGCGGTTTCGGCGACGATCAGCGCCTCGATGTCGGGGGTGGTGCGGCCGCTCATTTCCTTGTTGATTGTGCAAATCACGCGGCGCTCGACCTCCTTGTGGAGGTGCTTGCGCAGCTCACCAAGCAGTTTGGGTGGGGCGATGATCGCGAGGCTTTCGAAATCATGCGCGAGAACGCGGCGGTGCAATTCGTCGGCGGCATACTTAGCCCAGCGGTCTTCGGCTTGCTGGTGATAGTCGGTCTGCGCAACCGCGGGTCGGCCATAGCCGCCGCTCTGCGCCTGCGTGCCGGGGCCGTCGGTGCCCAGATCACTGGTCTTGGCATCCTGACGCTCGTCATGCGCCTCGGTGCGCAGGTCGATCTGGTTGGCATCGCCGTGGTTGCGCAGGAACAACAGGTTGCGGCCGTCGACGACGAGCACGAGGGCGTTGTTGGGAAGCGGCATGATCGTCTCCTTCGATTCAAGGGTCAACGATGATCACGCTGCCCGCGTTCCGCTACTCGCCGTCGGCGGGTCCTTCGGCCAGATCCTCGCCGATCATCACGTCGTCGACTGGCGCAAGTTCGTCGAGCGCCTCGACCTCGACTTCCTCGCTCTCGTCGATCTTGGCGACCGAGACGACATGCTCGCCCTTGGCCACGCGCAAGATCATCACCCCCGAGGTGTTGCGCCCGGCGATGCGGATGTCGCCGACGGTGGTGCGGATGACCTTCGCCTGGTCGGTGACGAGCATCAGCTGCTCGCCGGGATTGACCGGGAAGGACGCCACGACACCCCCGTTTCGGTCGGAGGTGACAATGTTGGTGATGCCCTGGCCGCCGCGGTTGGTGCGGCGATATTCGTATGTCGAACTACGTTTGCCGAAGCCGTTCTCGGTGACGGTAAGGAGGAATTGCTCCTTGTCGGCGAGTTCGGCGTAGCGTTCCTCGCTGAGCCCTTCGGCGCGGTCATTGTCGCGCCATTTGGGCGAGCGGAGATAGGCCTCGCGTTCTTCCTGGCTGGTTCCCACGCGACGCAGGATCGACATCGAGATGACCTTGTCGTCGCCCAACAGCCGCACTCCGCGCACCCCGGTCGAGGAGCGCGACTGGAATTCGCGGACATCGGTCGACAGGAAGCGGATTGCCTTGCCGTTCCTGGTCGCGAGGAGTACGTCATCTTCCTCGGTCAGCAGGTCGACCGCAATCAGCCGGTCGGTCGGATCGCCCTCCTCGCCTTCCTCCTCCGAGACACCGAACTTCATCGCGATCTTGCCCGCGGTCGGGATGTTGGTGAAGGCGGTCATCGGGTTGCGGCGCACGGTGCCCTTGGCGGTGCAGAACATGATGTGCAGCGCCGCCCACTCGGCCTCATCCTCGGGCAGGGGAAGCACGGTGGTGATGACTTCACCCTCGTTGAGCGGGAGCAGGTTGATCATTGGCCGGCCGCGTGCGGCGGGATTGCCCTCGGGCAGGCGCCACACCTTCATGCGATAGACGCGGCCCAAGTTTGAGAAGAACAGCACCGGGTTGTGGGTCGAGGTGACGAACAGCTCGGTGACAACGTCCTCGTCCTTGGTGTTCATCCCCGAGCGGCCCTTGCCGCCGCGCTTCTGCTCGCGGAACAGCGCGTGCGGGGTGCGCTTGATGTAGCCCGACATGGTAACGGTGACGACATTGTCCTCGCGCTCGATGAGGTCCTCGTCGTCGAGCCCGTCGAAGGCGGCGGCGAGTTCGGACTTGCGCGGGGTCGAAAATTCGGCGTCGACCGCGTCGAGCTCCTCGACCATCACCGCATAGAGTTTCGCGCGGTCGCCAAGGATGTCGAGCAGCTCTGTGATAATCGTCGCGAGCCCCGCAAGTTCCTTGCCAATCTCGTCGCGGCCAAGCGCGGTCAGGCGGTGAAGGCGAAGCTCGAGGATCGCGCGGACCTGAATTTCGGAAAGGCGATAGGTCGCGCCGGCGGCTTGGGGTTCGACCGCCTCGACCAGCTTGATGTAGGGGCGGATCTGCTCGCTGTCCCACTCGCGCGAGATGAGGGCTTCGCGCGCGGCGGCGGGGCTCGGCGAACCGCGGATGATGCGGACGACCTCGTCGAGGTTGGTCACCGCGACGACGAGGCCGAGCAGGATGTGAGCGCGCTCGCGGGCTTTCAGCAGCTCATATTTCGAGCGGCGGATGATGACTTCTTCGCGGAATTTGACGAACGCTTCGATGATATCGCGCAGTGCGAGCGTCTCCGGGCGCCCGCCGCGGATCGCAAGCATGTTGGCCGAGAAGCTCGACTGCGCCGGGGTGTGACGCCACAGCTGGTTGAGGACGACTTCGGGGCTGGCGTCGCGCTTGAGCTCGAGGACGACGCGCACGCCGAGCCGGTTCGATTCGTCGCGAATGTCGCTGACGCCTTCGATGCGCTTGTCCTTGCACGCTTCGGCGATCTTCTCGACCAGCCCGTTCTTGCCGACCTGGTAGGGGATTTCGGTGAGGACGATCGTCTTCTTGTCGCCGCGCCCTTCCTCGACATGGTGGCGCGAGCGCTGGAGGATTCCGCCGCGCCCAGTAGTGTAGGCCGAGCGGATACCGCTTTGGCCGAGGATAATCGATCCGGTCGGGAAATCGGGACCCTTGACGAACTCCATCAGCCCTTCGGTCGTGATGGCGGGGTCGGCGATGTAGGCGCGGCACGCGGCGATCACTTCGCCGAGGTTGTGCGGTGGAATGTTGGTCGCCATGCCGACCGCGATTCCGCCGGCGCCGTTGACGAGCAGGTTGGGGAATCGCGCGGGCAACACCTGCGGCTCGCGCTCGCTGGCGTCATAGTTTGGCGTGAAGTCGACCGTATCCTTGTCGATGTCGCCGAGCAGGAAATTGGCGACCTTGGCGAGCCGCGCCTCGGTGTAGCGCATCGCTGCAGGCGGGTCGGGGTCCATCGATCCGAAATTGCCCTGGCCGTCGATCAGCGGCACGCGCATCGACCAATCCTGAGTCATCCGGGCTAGCGCATCGTAAATCGCGCTGTCGCCGTGCGGGTGATACTTACCCATTACGTCACCGACGATGCGGCTCGACTTGCGATACGCTTTGCCGGCGACATAGCCTGCTTCCTGGCAGGCGTAGAGGATGCGGCGGTGGACGGGTTTCAAGCCGTCGCGGACGTCGGGCAACGCGCGGCTGACGATGACGCTCATCGCATAGTCGAGATAGCTGGTCTTCATCTCCTCGACGATGGAGATGGGCTGGATATCGCTGGTATCGGCGACCGGCGGGGTCGTGGCCAATTCTTATGTCCTGTGGTGACTGAAACGGACGGAATCGGCGGTCGCCGGTCCGTTGCTTCATCCTAGGCGAACCGCCATCACAACGCCACCCCGTGCGCCGACGCGCGGAGGCGCACACGCGGTCTCCGAAATACGCGCGGCTGAACAGCGGGATCTGCGGGGGCGAGCCATGCGCGTCGAACCGCCCGC
>JANMWM010000135.1:0-27308 GCA_031394005.1 Sphingomonas sp. | reverse complement strand
GGAGCGCCCGAAATCGGAGGTGTCAAAACGTGCCCGCCCTGAAGCCGACCGGGCGGAGCGCTCAACCAATACATCAGCCGCTTAATCAGTCCGCGATCTGCACCGTTGAAGCGCGAGAAGATGCAACGTGCCGAGGGCGGTACCGCGATCCTCCGTCACGGACTGCCAGTCGAGTAAGTATGCGATTAAGACGTCGATATTCATGTGCCCGCCCTCCTCGATAACTCTATCATGGCCGTTCAGCGGAAATGGATCGCCTTCCATTCGCTCTCCGCAGCGACCTACAGAAATCGGCAGCTTTAGCCGGAGGCCATACTCGGAACGCCCGTAACTGGGGCGGTAGCTGCCATCATACCCATGGGTATCAAGTGTCGGATTTTGACGACTAACGGGGGTTCACCCAATCCTTGCTCTTCGCGCTGGTATGTGGGGGAGTGGCGGCGCTGTTTTATCGCCAGCTCTAGGCCTCGCCGCTTACCTCTGCCGCTGTGTCCGCCGCGGCCATGGCCAGCCACGGAATATTAGATATAATGACTAGGGTCTATCCTCAGTTGAGGATCGCGATAACGCCGACGAGGTGAACGGCAGCGAGGAAATTTCGCGCGAGCTTGTCGTAGCGCGTTGCAATTGCCTAGGAATATTTGAGCTTGTTGAAAAATCGTTCGACCAAATTGCGTTCGCGATAGAGCGCGAAATCGCACGGCCGCTGGACGAGTCGATTGGTCCTGGGCGGAATAACCGGCTTGATGCCGCGTTGCTCCAAGGCGAGGACCAGGCGATCGGCGTCATAGGCCTTATCAGCGAGGAAGGCCTGTGGATCGACATTTTCGAGGAGCGGCTCTGCCTGGCTGAGATCCGAGGCTTGGCCAGGAGTCAACGAGAAGGCGAATGGATGGCAAGCCGCTGCCACACATCGGCCAGCCGGGCCGCCGACGCGTCGCTTCCGTCAAGTATCTCGCCTCGGTAGCGTGCATAGTTGTGCAGATCGACGATCACTACCGCGATCCCGCCAAGCCCGGCAATGCTCTGGTCAACCCGCGCCAGCTCGGTTTGGTCGAGCGGCCCCAGTGCGACCGGCTGTAGTCGCTCCTACAGGACCCGAAGCCAGAACGCATTCATTCCCATCGCCACGAACGGCGCCGCCGTCTGCGCGTCGGGGTAGCGATAATCATGGCCATAGACACCCGGGATGCGCTCGGGCGCGAAGCCCCCGGTAGCAAGGTTCACCCCGGCGAACAGCGGCTTACCCGCGACCGCCTTGGCGCGCGCGCTCGGCGTCGCATTCAATAAGGGCGAAAGCGCGAAGCAGAGCACCAAGAACAGCAGCACCACCGCGCCGACCAGTGCCGGGCGATCGCGTGACGTCGAGGGAAAGGATTTGGCCATGATCACCCTTCGGCGCGCCCGATCGGTGCGTCCAGTGTCATGAAAAAGGCAAGTGGCGAAGTGGTCCGCAACGCGGACGCAGTGCATCCGCATCCTCGTCAAACGGCTGATCATAAGATTGGGCGGGCCCCGGCATAAGCGGCGATCAGCAGTAAGCGACCCGAACCGATCGAGACGATGCGAACCATTCGGTCGGTGCGGCTAAGCGAAGCTCTGGCGAACCGGTTCGGACGTTGGGCGCAAAACGGCCGTCGACGTTGTGGCGAGCGATACCGCCCGATCGACGAGGCCCCTTGAATTGTGCCCAAGATTGTGCCTAAGATTGTGCACGGCGCACAATGAGCTGTCGAAATTTCTAGCGGTTTTCAGACACTTTTGCCAAGTCGCGTAAATTGGTCGCGAATCCTCTCTTCCCGGAAATCAATGAAAAGCGACCATCCGGCGGATGGCCTTGTCGTTGATCCCGCGGCTAAGCGACCGGATCGGCGGTCAGCGCCTTCATCAACGCTTCGGCGGCGGGACCGCTCGACGTCGGGTTCTGCCCGGTGATCAGCAGGCCGTCGATGACCACATAGGGCTTAAAGTCCGGCCCCTTGGAATAGTCGCCGCCCTTGGCTTTGAGCATTTCCTCAAGCAGGTAAGGCACGACGTTGGTCAGTCCCACCGCATCCTCCTCGCCATTGGTGAAGCCGGTGACCTTCCGGCCGCGGACCAGCGGCGCGCCGTCGCGGGTCTTGACGTTCTTCAAGGCAGCTGGCGCGTGGCAAACCAGCGCGACCGGCTTGCCGGCGGCAAGCGTCTCCTCGATCAGCGCCTTCGAATCGCTGTCCTCGGCGAGATCCCACATCGGCCCATGCCCACCCGGATAAAAGACCCCATCGAACATCGATCCGTCGATGTCGGCGAGGACTTCGGTCATCGCAAGCTGCTGCTGCGCCGCACCATCGGCCTTGAATCGGCGCGTTGCGTCGGTCTGCGCATCAGGCGCATCGCTCTTGGGATCGAGCGGCGGCTGCCCGCCCTTGGGCGAAGCGAGCGTGACCTCGTGGCCCGCATCCTTCAACACATAATAAGGTGCCGCGAACTCCTCGAGCCAGAAGCCGGTCTTCTTGCCTGTATCACCAAGCTCGCTGTGGCTGGTGAGGACCATCAGGATATTCATTTAGCTATCTCCGTCATTGCCGTGACCGGCATGACAATGAGACGGGCGAAGCGGCCTCCCGGTTCCCTCTAGCTCGCAAACGAAGGATCGAGCCGATATGCCTTGCGCTTCAGCGCCGGCCACGCGAGCAAATTGGCGCCCATCGGGATGCCGACCCGACCCTGCTCGGCCGCAAGCTCTGGCGTGCCCTGCGGCGGGTTGTTGATATTGTCGCCGGCTGACAACGCATAGATTTGCGCCTCGCACGCGCGCTCTAGGAAATACATCCGCACGAACGCCTCGCCGATCGTCTTGCCGACGGTCAGCGTGCCGTGATTGCGCAGCAGCATCGAAGTCTTGTCGCCCAAGTCCGCGACCAGCCGCTCGCGCTCGTCGAGGTCGGTCGCAACCCCTTCATAATCATGGAAAGCAA
Organism: Sphingomonas sp.; assembly: GCA_031394005.1. GTDB lineage: Bacteria > Pseudomonadota > Alphaproteobacteria > Sphingomonadales > Sphingomonadaceae > Sphingomicrobium. The sequence continues at coordinate 24,348 of JANMWM010000135.1, read as the reverse complement.
GGTCGCCGCGCGCCAGCATCGCGGTCTGGGTCAGCGGCAGCAACCCCTCGCCATGCGCCGACACCGCCTGCCCGAACGGGGTGTGGAGATGCATCACCGCATGGGCATCGTCGCGCGCCATGTGGATCGCCGAGTGGATCGTGAAGCCCGCCGGATTGGTGACGAACGGGGTCGGGTCGACCGGCTTGCCGGCGACGTCGATCTTGACCAGCGACGAGGCGGTCACTTCCTCGAACATGAGGTTGTACGGGTTCATCAGGAAATGATGCTCCGGCCCTGGCACGCGCGCCGACAGATGCGTGAAGATGAGGTCGTCCCAGCCGTAATATGCGACCAGCCGATAGGCGGCCGCTAGGTCGACCCGCAGCGCCCACTCCTCGGCGGAGACCTTGCCCTCAAGGCTCGGCACTTCGACGGTATCGAGCGCGCGGACATTCTCGACTCCGCGGTTCATCGTGGTGACGCGATTCATGACGGCTGCTCCTGTTGATCGGGATGCGCGGCGGCAAAGGCGGGGTGAGCACGGGCGCTCTCGTCGATGCGCACGAGGGTCGGATAGGCGTCGAGCGGCGTTTCGAGCCGCCGCGCATTGGCAATCTGCGGGACGAGGCAGATGTCGGCCAGGCTGACCGCGTCCCCAGCCAGCCACTGCCCGGCACTCGGCGCGGCCATCGTTTCCAGCGCCGCGAGACCCTCGGCCACCCAATGGCGATACCAGTCGTCGACCGTCTCGTGTGCCTGCCCGAGCGGCCCGCGCAAATACCTCAGCACGCGCAGATTGTTGAGCGGGTGGATATCGCACGCCACGACCAGCGCCATCGCCAGCACATGGCTTCGTTCGCCCGCCTCGTGGGGTACGAACGGCAGCTCCTTGTGGGTCGCGTCGAGATAATCGAGGATCGCAAGGCTCTGCGTCAGCTTGCGCCCGTCGATCTCGAGCATCGGCACAAAGCCCTGCGGGTTCAACGCGTGATACGCCGGGCTATGCTGCTCGCCAGTGACGATGTTGACCATGTGCGACCGGTAACTGACCCCCTTGAGGTTCAGCCCGATCCGCACCCGGTAGCTCGCCGAGCTGCGAAAATAATCATGAAGGACAACCTCGCTCATGGTTGCGAACCTGCGCCGTCCGCCCCGCTCGCGTCAACGCCGAGAAACAGCGCAATCACGTCGGCCGGCACGCGGATCGGGCGCCCTGCCGCCTTATCGATGATCGCCCACTGGGTCTTGGCCTTCACCCGCACCTTGCCGTCGTCGCCGACGAATATCATGTGCCGGTCGATCCGTGCGACCTTCGACGCCTCCCCGACCCACGTCCGCGCGGTCACGCTGTCTCCCGCCATCAGCGCGCGCAGATAATCGATCTCGTGGCGGACGATCACCCAGAAATAGGCCTCATGATGCGCCGCATCCGCCACCGCATCCCAATGCGCCACCGCAACGCTCTGGATCCACTGCACCCACACCGCATTATTGACGTGCCCCAGCTCGTCGATGTCGCTGTCCGAAGCGGTAATGCGCTGTTCGAAGATTGGCCGCATCAGTCCCCCATCTGCGTCAGCACGAACGCGTAAGCCTCGGCCTGTTCGCGCAAGGCGTCCCACCGTCCCGACTTGCCGCCATGACCCGCGCCCATGTTGATCTTGAGCAGCAGCGTGTTGGCGTCGGTCCGGGTCGCACGCAGTTTCGCCGCCCACTTCGCCGGCTCCCAATAGGTCACGCGCGGATCATTGAGCCCGCCGGTGATCAGCATCGGCGGGTAAGCCCTCGCCGTAACATTGTCGTAGGGCGAGTAGCTGCGGATGAAGTCGAACGCCGCCTTGTCGTCGATCGGGTTGCCCCATTCGGGCCACTCGCCGGGTGTCAGCGGCAGGTCGCCGTCGAGCATCGTGTTAAGCACGTCGACGAACGGCACGTCGGCGACAATCGCGCCCCACAACTCGGGCGCCTGATTGACTGCCGCGCCCATCAGCTCACCCCCGGCCGACCCGCCCTGCGCCGCGATCCGCCCCACCTTAGCATAGCCGAGCTCGACCAGCCCGCGCGCCACATCGACGAAATCGTTGAACGTGTTGGTCCGCTTGTCCAGCTTCCCGTCGAGATACCAGCCGTGGCCAAGATCGTCCCCGCCGCGGATATGCGCGATAGCGTAGGAAAAGCCGCGATCGACCAAGCTCAGCCGGCTCGGCGAGAAGCCCGGCGGGATCGCCATTCCGTAAGCGCCATAGCCGTAAAGGAACAGGCGCCCCTCGTCATCGAGCTTGCTGTCCGCCCGCCGAACGATCGACACCGGCACCATTGCCCCGTCGCGCGCGCCAATCAGGCGGCGGTCGATGACGTAATCCGCGGGGTCGTGCCCCGACGGTATCTCGAGCACGCGCAATGTTTCGAGCCGGTCGTCCTCGGGGTGATAGTCATACACCGTCGGCGGCGTGACCATTGACGAATAGCCCAAGCGATACGCTGTCGGCGCGAAATCGGCGTTGCCGGCGAAGTCCGCCGAATAGGCCGCCTCGCCGAACGTGATCGCCTTCTGCGCCCCGTCATAGCTGCGCAGCACGAGCGCATCGAGCCCGTCGATCCGCGTGCTCAGCGCCAAATGATCTCGAAAGCTCGTGGCCCCGCGCAGGTAAGACCGGTCCGACCCCGCCCGCTCCTCGCGCCACTCGCCGGGCGCCTCGATCGCCGCCGACACCAGCCGGAAATTGACGTGCGCGTCGTTGGTCACGATCCACAACCGTCCGTGCGCCGCATCGACATGATATTCGATATTGGCCCGCCGCGCCGCAACCATCACGGGTTCGGCGGTCGGCTCGTCCGCAGGTACGAACCGCACCTCGCTCGACGTGTTGTCACCGGTGGCGATGAATATCAGCGTGTCGTCCTGCGACTTGCCGAGCCCGACCGAAAACCCCTTGTCCGCGGTCTCCTCGTAAAGCGTCACCGCCTTCGCCGGATCGTCGCCCAGCCGGTGATATTTCGCCTTGTCGCTGCGCCAATGCTCGTTGACCTCGGTGAAGACGACGCCCTTGCTGTCCGCCGCCCACACCGGCGATCCGATCGCGACTTCGCTGACCGTCTCGATGTCCTTGCCCGTCGCCATATCGCGGATGCGCAACTTGAACCGCTCCGACCCGTCGTCGTCGACCAGCGTCGCGAGCAACTTGTAATCAGGCGAGGAGGCGATCGCCCCCAGCCGGAAATACTCGTGCCCTTCGGCCGCCGCGACCTCGTCAAACACCAGCTCCTCGGCCCCCGTCTCGCGCAGCCGCCGGTACCACCGCCGATACTGCTCGCCGGGCTTGTACGCCCACCAATATTCAAATGGCCCGTCGGCCGCGGGGACGCTCGACAGATCCTCCTTGATTCGCCCCTTCATCTCCTCGAACAGCGTGTCGACGAGCCTCTTGTGCGGTGCCATCACCGCCTCGAAATAGGCGTTCTCCGCCTTGAGGTAGGACAACACATCCTCGTCGGTGACGTTGGGATAGCCGGGGTCGCGCAGCCCCGCCTAGGCGTCGCTGATCGTAACGCCTGGGCGACTATTTTGGTGCGGGCGGCGGTCGGCGAGGGGGGGCTGGGGGAGGGTCATCGGGCTTCCTGATTCAGTCGAACGGGTCTAGGTTCGCCGTCTTCTAGCGTCCAACCGAGAGATTGCCATGTCCAGCTACGCCGACCGCCTCGCCGCCCTTCGCGCCCAGCTCGCCGAGGACCGCCTCGACGGCTTCGTCGTACCCCTGACCGACGAGCATATGAGCGAATATGTCGGCTCCTACGCGCAGCGGCTCGAATGGCTCACCGGCTTCAAGGGCTCGGCCGGCTCGGCGGTGGTCCTGCCGCAGGAAGCCGCGATCTTCACCGATGGCCGCTACACGCTCCAGGTCCGCAGCCAGGTGTCGGGCGACCAATGGAGCTACCAGTCGGTCCCCGAGACCAGCATCGCCGATTGGCTCAAGGAGCACGCCCCGCAAGGCGGCCGCATCGGCTACGACCCCTGGCTCCACTCGCGCGACTGGGTGAAGAAGGCGAGTGAGGCCCTTCACGCGCGCAACGCCACCCTCGTCGCGGTCGCGCGCAACCCGATCGACATCGTCTGGCAGGACCGCCCCGAAGCCTCGAAAGCGCGCCTCGTTGTCCAGCCCGACAGCCTCGCCGGCCAGTCCTCGGCCGACAAGCGCACCGCCATCGCCGACTGGCTCGGCAAGTTGGGCGCCGACGCTACGGTCCTCGCCGCGCTCGATTCGATCGCCTGGACCTTCAACGTCCGCGGCGCCGACGTCAGCCACACCCCCGTCGCGCTCGCCTATGCGCTGGTCAATTGCGACGGCACCGCCGACCTGTTCGTCGCCGGCGAGAAGATCGGCCCCGATGTCGCCCAGCACCTCGGCAACGGCGTTCGCCTCCATGAGCGCGCCGATTTCGAACCCGCCTTGCGCGCGCTTTCGGGCAAGACCGTCGCGGTCGATCCCGAACGCTCGGTCGCCGCGATCTTCGAGGCGCTCGATGCGGGCGGCGTGACAATCGTCAACCATCGCGACCCGACCGTCCTTCCCCGCGCAATCAAGAACAAGGTCGAGATCGCCGGCCACCAAGCGGCACAGGCGCGCGACGGCGCCGCGATCGCCCGCTTCCTGCGCTGGGTCGAAGCCGAAGCCCCCAAGGGCCACCTCGACGAACTCAAGGCCTCCGACCGCCTCGAAGCCTTCCGCGCCGAAGGTGGCCTGCTGAAAGACCTCTCGTTCGACTCGATCTCAGGCTCGGGGCCCAACGGCGCGATCGTCCACTACAAGGCCTCGCCCGCCACCAATCGCCCGCTCGAGAACAACTCGCTCTACCTGATCGACTCCGGCGGCCAGTACGCCGACGGCACCACCGACATCACCCGCACACTCGCCATCGGCACCCCTAGCGACGAGATGCGCGACCGCTTCACCCGCGTTCTTCGCGGCCACATCGCGCTCGCCACCGCGATCTTCCCCAAGGGGGTGCGCGGCTCGCAACTCGACAGCTTCGCCCGCCGCCCGCTGTGGGAAGCCGGGCTCGATTACGCCCACGGCACCGGCCACGGCGTCGGCAGCTTCCTCTCGGTCCACGAGGGCCCGCAGCGGATCGCCGCGGTCGGATCGGGCCAGCCGGGCGGCGACGAACCGCTCGCGGCGGGGATGATCCTGTCCAACGAGCCGGGTTATTACAAGGCTGGTGCCTATGGCATCCGCATCGAGAATCTCGTGCTGGTCGTCGAGAAGCCCGTTGCCGGTGCCGAGAAGGAAACGCTCGGTTTCGAAACGCTGACCTTCGCCCCGATAGAGCGCCGACTGATCGCAAAGGAAATGCTCCTCCCCGCCGAACTCGCCTGGCTCGACGACTACCACGCGCAAGTGCTCGCCAGGATCGGCCCGCAGCTCACCGCTGAAGATCGCAACTGGCTTGAAGCCGCCTGCGCCCCGCTCTAGTCGTCGCTGGGCGGCGGCGGTGGCACGATTTCACGCGCCTGCGCCTTTCGTCGACGCAAATTCTCGCGCAGTGCCTCGGCGAGCCGCTCTTCTTTCGACTTTTCCTGGTCGGTCATCCATCGGTCGCTACCCCCGTCGCGGGTGGCCCCGCAAGCCTTGACGCCGAACCCCCCGCCCGCCATAGGCCCCGCGTCCCGGACAGTGCTGCCGTAGCTCAGTGGTAGAGCGCATCCTTGGTAAGGCTGAGGTCAAGGGTTCGATCCCCTTCGGCAGCACCATCCGGGTTCCCGCGCGAAAACCCGCGATCTTCATTCTTTCTTCATCTCGGAAGTGCACTTTCCTTTCTAATTTGAAGGGACAAGATGAATGCGCAATCTCCTAAAGCTGGTGCGCGACGAACGCGGCGCGACGGCCATTGAGTATGGCCTGATCGCCGCCCTGATCGCCGTCGCCGCCATCGGCGCGATGCAGGGCATCGGCAGCAAGCTGAACTCGACCTTCAACAACGTCTCGAGCCAGTTGATCTAATCAGCCTGTTTGTACGACCACATTAAACCCTGGTGCCCAGCGGCGCAGGGGTTTTCGTCGTTGACCACACCGCCGCGCGCCGCCATCGCTCACCCATGCGTTTCTTCTCCGACAATGCCGCGCCGTGCCATCCCGCCGTACTCGACGCTCTCGTCGCCGCCAACCGGCTCGACACTCCCTATGATGGCGACGCGTGGAGCCAACGTCTGGACGACGCCTTCTCCGACCTGTTCGAAGCCCCGGTTCGCGCTTTGTGGATCACCACCGGCACCGCCGCCAACTGCCTCGCGCTCGCCGCACTGTGCCCGCCTGAAGGCGCGATCCTGTGCCACCGCGACGCGCATATCGAGGTCGACGAGGCCGGCGCCCCGGGCTTCTTCACTCACGGTGCCAAGCTCACCCTGCTGGGCGGCGACGGCGCAAAGCTCCTCCCCGAAGCGGTCGACGCCGCCTGCGACCGGGTGCGCACCGACGTCCACCAGGTTCAGCCGCGCGCGCTGTCGATTACCAACGCTTCCGAATATGGCCTCGCCTACCGCGCCACCGAAGTTGCCGCGCTTGGCGAGGTCGCCAAACGCCGCCGGCTCGGCTTCCACATGGACGGCGCGCGCTTCGCTAACGCCATCGCGTCAACCGGCGAATCGCCCGCCGACGTAACGTGGCGCGCGGGGGTCGATGTGCTCAGCTTCGGCTTCGTCAAGAATGGCGGGATGAGCGCCGAGGCACTGATCTTCTTCGACACAACCCTCGCCGACGAGGCCCTGCGCCGCCGCAAGCGCTCGGGGCATTTGCTGTCGAAGGGCCGCTATCTCGCCGCGCAATTGCTCGCCCTGCTCGAGGACGACCGCTGGCTCGCCAACGGCCGCGCCGCGAACGCCGCCGCCCGCGCCCTCGCCGACGCCGCCGGCAGCGAGCGTCTCGTCCATACCGTCGAGGCCAACGAACTGTTCGTCCGCATGACCCCGACTGAAGCCGCGACCCTCCGCGCGGCAGGGTTCGACTTCTACGATTGGGGCCCCGGCGAAGTTCGCCTCGTTACCAGTTGGGACCAGGACATGGCCACCGTCGCCACGCTCGCCGAAGCTATCCGCGCGCTGTGACTCCTACCGTCCACGAACATCGCTTCCGCGAGATCATCCTTCCCTTCATCATCTTCACGACCATCTGGGGCTCGACCTGGATCGTGATCCGCCACCAGCTTGGCATCGTCCCCGCGCAATGGTCGGTCGCCTACCGCTTCCTTCTCGCCGCCGCCGCGATGGCGCTACTCGCCCGCATCAAGGGTCACCGCCTGCGCCTCCCTCCCGGCGGACTACGCGTCGCCGCGATCCTCGGCGTCTTGCAATTCTGCATCAATTTCAACGCCGTCTATCTCGCCGAGCGCCACATCACCTCGGGCCTTGTGGCGACCGTCTTCGCGCTCCTGCTAATCCCCAACAGCCTGTTCGCCTGGGCTTTCCTCGGCCAGCGCCCCGGCGGCCGCTTTCTCGCCAGTGCCGCCATCGCCGTCGCCGGGATCATCTTGCTGTTCGTCCAGGAACTGCGCGACAGTCCGGCGAACTCGAGCCAGATCCTGCTCGGCATCGGCCTCACCCTCATCGGCATGATCGGTGCCTCGGCCGCCAACATCTTCCAGGCGCGCGAGGAGGCATTGCGCCACCCGCTGACCGTCCTCCTGGCCTATGCAATGGCGATCGGCGCGGCGGTCAACGCCGCCGTCGCCCTCGTCCTCACCGGCCCCCCGGTGTTCGACCCGCGCCCCATGTACTGGTTCGGCCTGGCCTATCTCGCGATCATCGCCTCGGCGCTCGCCTTCAGCCTCTATTTCCCCGTCGTCCGCAAGATTGGTCCGGGGAAAGCCGCCTACTCGAGCGCGCTCGTCCCGATTATCGCCATGGCCCTGTCAACCGCGTTCGAAGGCTATCGCTGGACAGTGCTCGCCGCCGCCGGCGCCGGGCTGGCGCTGGCGGGAATGCTGCTCGCGCTCGCCGGCAAAGGCCGCACCATCGCCCGCTGAGCCTCGGGCAGCTCAGCCAAATGCGCCGCCTTCCACGCCATCGCGCGGTGAACCCGGTTCGACCCCGACGGATGGTCGAAGAACAATGCCTCCTCGATCGGCCCCGGCTCGATCTTGCGATATTCGGAAAGCTGCATCGCCGTCTCGGCAAAGCCATCAGGCTCGCGCGCAGCATCCAGACCGAAGACATCTGCCTGGATCTCGTGCCGCCGGATCAGCGTGTTGGTGATCGGCGTCGCGACCAGCGACAGTAGCGTGACGATCAGGAAATAGACCGGCACCGCGGCCAGGTCGGCCGGCCCACTCACGCCCCACCGCCCGCCGAACCGCGCGATCACCCTGGGCACCGACCACCACAGCACGAACATCATGGCGCCGATCAGCACCGCGAACTGCGCGATCATCCACTCGATGTGGTCGAGCACATAATGCCCCATCTCCTGCCCCATCACCGACTTGACCCCCGCCGGGGTCGAGCGATTGAGCAGATTGTCGTTGAGCGAGATGCGGATCGTCGGCCCCAGCCCCGAGACATTGGCCGACACCCGCTTGGTCTGCTTCGAGGCATCGAACACATAGACATTCTCGGCCGGGATCCCCTGCGCATGCGCCATCGTCAGAATGCCGTCGCGCATCGGACCCGCCGCCATCGGCGTATATTTGTTGAGCAGCGGCGAAATAAACACCGGGGTGATCATCACGAACAATAGCAGCATCGCGACAATCGCCGCGGTCGCTCCGATCCACCACCGCCCGGGCCAACGCCGGATCACCGCGAACACCACCGCGATCAGCAGGCTGGTCGTCACCACGCCGACGCCAAGCATGATTCCCTGCTCACCCAACCACCCCGCGAACGACTGATTCATCAGCCCATATTGATTCTCGCGAAGGAAGCCGGTGTAGATCCCCCACGGCAGCGCCAGCAGCGTGCCGACAATGATGAACGGCACCGAATAGATCAGCGCCTGGACGAATTTCCACCGGGTTGCCCGCTCGGCCCAGCCGCGCCACCTGGCCGACCAGCCGAACCTCAGCATGACAAGATAGGAGGCGACCGCGACCAGCGCGTCCCACAGGATGATCCAGTATCCGCCCTCGAAATAAGCATCGGACTTGGCCCGCGCCGCCCCGGATAGAGTGTCGAGATAGGCACGCGACGCTGCCTCGATATCAAAGGCGGGCGCAATGGCGGCAAGCATGGTCAGCATGATTGGTCTCCCCCGTATTCACGGCGTCTTATCTACACAACACACCAATGACCAGTCCGTTGGCAGATCGACCAACGGCGGGGCCACGGCGCATTGCCACCCCCCGCCGCGCTGACTAGCTAGGGCCGATGGACATCCGCACCGCCCCCACCGCCGCTCCCCCTCACGCCGAAACCCGTCGCAGCGACTACCGCCCGCCCGACTGGCTCGTCCCCGAAATCGCGCTCGACTTCACCCTCGATCCCGACGCTTCGACCGTCCGGACGCGCCTGACCGTCACGCGCAACGGCGACCACTCCCGCCCGCTCCGCCTCGAAGGCGGCGAGATCGCGGCTAACCGGCTCAAAATCGACGGCGCCGAAACCGCTATCGTCATGGACGGCTCGACGCTCGTCATCGACCTTGCCGGCGATCGCGCCGTCATCGAAAGTGAAGTGACCCTGGCGCCCGCGACCAATAGCAAACTGATGGGGCTTTACGCCTCGGGCGGGATCCTCTGCACCCAGTGCGAGAGCCAGGGCTTCCGCCGCATCGCCTTCCACCCTGACCGGCCAGACGTCCTCTCGGTCTATACCGTGCGCATGAGCGCCGACGCCGCGCGCTTTCCGATCCTGCTCGCCAATGGCAATTGCACCGCCTCGGGCCAGGGCGACGACGGCACCCACTGGGCCGAGTGGCACGACCCCTTCCCCAAGCCCTCCTACCTGTTCGCGCTGGTCGCCGGCGACCTCGCCGCCAACAAGGACAGCTTCACCACCATGTCCGGCCGCACGGTCGATCTCGGCATCTGGGTGCGCGAGGCCGACGTCCCCAAGACCGCGCACGCGATGGAATCCCTGAAAGCCGCAATGGCGTGGGACGAGCGCACCTACGGCCGCGAATATGACTTGTCCCTGTTCAACATCGTCGCGGTCGACGACTTCAATTTCGGCGCGATGGAGAACAAGGGCCTCAACATCTTCAATTCGCGCTACATCCTCGCCGACCCCGACACCGCCACCGATGCCGATTTCGACGCCATCGCGGCAGTCGTCGCCCATGAATATTTCCACAACTGGTCGGGCGACCGCGTCACCTGCCGCGACTGGTTTCAGCTGAGCCTCAAGGAAGGTTTCACCGTGTTCCGCGACCAGAGCTTCTCGGCCGACATGGGCTCGGCCGCGGTCAAGCGGATCGAGGATGTCCGGACCTTGCGCTCGGCCCAGTTCCCCGAGGATGCCGGCCCCCTTGCCCACCCCGTGCGCCCCGAATCCTATATGGAAATCACCAACTTCTACACCGCGACGGTCTACAACAAGGGCGCGGAAGTGATCCGCATGATGCGCACCATCCTTGGCCCCGACAAATTCCGCGCCGGATCGAATCTCTATTTCGACCGCCATGACGGGCAGGCCGTGACCTGCGAGGATTTCGTCAAGGCGATGGAGGATGCCAGCGGCACCGACCTCGCCCATTTCCGCCTGTGGTATGGCCAAGCCGGCACACCCGCCGTCACCGCACGCCTCGAGCAATCGCCAGAAGGCACGACGCTCCACCTCGCGCAGACCGTCCCCCCGACCCCCGGTCAGCCCATCAAGCAGCCGATGATTATCCCGCTCAGGACCGCGCTTATCGGCCGCGACAGCGGTGCCGAACTCGCCCCTGAGCAGGTCATTCTGCTCGATCGCGCTGAGCAGTCGATCGCCTTCCCCGGAATCACCGATCCCGCGATCCTGTCGATCAACCGCGACTTCTCCGCCCCGATCATACTCGACGTGACCCGCGCCCCGGGCGAGCTCGACGCGCTCGCCGAACACGACCCCAACCCCTTCGCCCGCTACGAAGCCCTCCAGGAACTGATGCTCCGCACCCTACTCGCGGCCGCGAACGACGAACCCGCCGACCCCGCGCCCGTCATCGAATCAATGCGCCGCACCCTCGCCTCGAACGCGCTCGACCCGGCCTTCAAGGGCGAGGCGCTATTGCTCCCGTCGGAAAGCCTGATCGGCGACCGCATGCCACTGGTCGACCCCGACGCCATCCACGCCGCCCGGGAAACCCTCCGTAGCGCCATCGGCAAAACCCTCGCCGAGCCCCTCGCCGCCGCCCAGCGTGAAGGCGCCGCCGGCCACGACCTCTCTTCGGCCGCTAAAGGTATCCGCCGCCTGCGCACCGTCGCGCTCGGACTCTTCGCTGCCGGCGATCCGGTCCGGGGCGCCGCCCTCGCCAAGGCCCAGTTCGATGCCGCCGACAACATGACCGACCGCCAGGGCGCGCTCAGTATCCTCGTCAGCCTCGATGCCCCCGAACGCGACGCCGCGCTCGCCGCCTTCTATGACCGCTACCGCGGCGACAGCCTCGTCATCGACAAATGGTTCGGGCTCCAGGCCGCCGCCCAGCGCCGCGACACCCTCGCTGCGGTCGAAGCTCTCGCGCGCCATCCCGACTTCAGCATGACCAATCCCAACCGCCTGCGCTCGCTGGTCGGCAGCTTCGCGATGAACCAGTGGGCGTTTCACGACGCCTCGGGCGCAGGCTACCGCTTCCTCACCGACACATTGCTCACCGTCGACCGCATCAACCCGCAGACCGCGGCCAAGCTCATCCCCCCGCTCGCCCGCTGGCGCCGTTTCGAGCCCACCCGCGCCGCCCTCATGCGCGTCGAGCTAGAGCGAATGCTGGCCACCCCCGGCCTGTCCAAGGACCTGTTCGAACAAGTCTCCAAGTCGCTCGCCTAGACGGACACGAAAAAGGGGCGGGCGGCTTCTCCAGCCACCCGCCCCTCGTTACACAAAAAAGCGCGCAAATTACGCCACGCCGCCCTCTTCGTCTTCGCCACGGCGCCGCTATGCGGCGCCGCTCTCTTCTTCCTCGAACGTCACCGCGACGTCGGCATTGGCCGACAGCCGCACCTTGTCGCCCTCGACATCGGCGACGAGCCCGCGCGAGATATAATGGTGGTGGCCCTCATGCCTGCCCTCGCCACTGTCCTTCCTGGTCAGCTTGATGCGGTCGCCGTGGATATGGTCGACCGTGCCGACATGCACCCCGTCGGCGCCGATCACTTCCATATGTTCCTTGATGTCTTCGAAGCCCGACATTGCTCATTCTCCTTCGTTGATCTCCACGCTCAAACGCCGGGGCCGCGCGAAGGATGCGTCAGCCCTTCGCCACCAGCCCGCTCTGCACGATATGCCAGCGCCGCTGCGCCGCGCTCGACCCCTCGATATCGTTGACCCGGCGAAGCGTCAGCGGCCCGACATAATTGAACCGCTTCCCGTCCTTTGCCCGCCCATACAACCGCAGCGGCACCTGCACGAAGCTCGATCCCGCCGCCCCCTCCTGGTTATAGGGCTTGCCGACCTCGCCACCGACCTCGCGAAACGTCACCAGCATCGCCGGGGCGAGTGGCCCCTGATCGATGCCCTTGCTCCACGCCTTGTCGGCGGCCGCGAACTTCCGTTCGCCGATCAGCGCCGCATAACGCTGCACCACCGGCCCCGCCCCTTCGACGCTCGTGGGGTCGATCGGCCCCTTCGGCTCGGCCAGCGGCGTGCGATCATCGGGTAATCCGCCCGGAGTCCCCGGCGCACCCGGTTCGGGCACCGTGGCAGGCCCCGCATCGTTCGCCATCGGCTTGACCGGCGACCCGACCGCGACCGTTGCGGCGACTGGCGTGCCGCGTTCCTCGACGGGCGCCTTGTGGCACGCACCGAGCAAAGCGACCGTCACAGCCAAGAATATTCGCATCCTCCTCCAGCGCGCCGTATGCCATATCGTTCCCGCCCCGGTGCCGGGTGTGTTTCGCGCTGCTTAGGTGGAAAGAGCTTATGGACGACGACCAATCCCCGATCGAAAGCGACCCCCCCGGCAACGGCGGCATCGTCGCGGTCGCCGTCCTGGCGATCATCGTCCTGCTCCTTCTGTATTTCTTCCGCCACCAGCTTGGCCTCGGCGCAGCCTAGAATTCCCCTTCCTCCCGGCCTAACCCCATGCGCATGACCCTCGACGAAACCCACGATCCTTCGCGCACCAGCTGGCTCGACAGCGCCAACGGCCATCCCGATTTCCCCATCCACAACCTCCCCCTCGGCGTCTTTGATCGCGGCGACGGCGCGCGTATCGGGGTCGCGATCGGCGACCATATCCTCGACCTCACCGCCACCGCCGCGCTCCTCGATCCCGCCTGGCAGCGCGCCCTCTCCCAGCCCCGCTTGAACGACTGGCTAGCCCACGGTCCCGCCGACCACCGCGCGCTCCGCCACCGTCTCTCCGCCCTCCTCAGCGACCCCGCGCACCGCAGCGCGACCGAACCCCACCTCGTCGCCCAATCCGCCGTCACGATGCAGCTCCCCGCGCGCATCGGCGACTTCACTGATTTCTACGTCGGCATTCACCACGCGACCAACGTCGGCCGCCAGTTCCGCCCCGACCAGCCGCTGATGCCCAACTATAAATACGTTCCCATCGGCTATCACGGCCGCGCCAGTTCGGTGCGAGTCTCGGGCGAGCCTGTCATCCGCCCGAGCGGACAGCGCAAACCGCCCGAAGCCACAGAACCCATCTACGGCCCCTCGCGCCGCCTCGACTATGAGCTTGAGCTCGGCCTGTGGATCGGCTGCGGCAACGCGCTCGGCGACCCCATCCCGATCGTCCAAGCCGCGGACCACATTGCCGGCTACACCCTCCTCAACGACTGGTCCGCCCGCGATCTCCAGGCGTGGGAGTATCAACCCCTCGGCCCCTTCCTCGCCAAAAACTTCCTCACCACCGTCTCCCCCTGGATCGTTACCGCCGACGCCCTCCTCCCCTTCCGCGCGCCCATGCCCCCACGACCGCAAGGCGACCCCGTCCCGCTCCCCTACCTCGGCGACTCCGCCGACCAGGCGACCGGCGCGCTCGGCATCCACCTCGAAGTGACCCTTTCGACCGAAGCGATGCGCGCCGTCGGCCTCGCCCCGCATACCTTGAGCAAGGGCGAATCCGCCGCCGCAATGTACTGGTCCGCCGCCCAGATCGTCGCCCACCACAGTTCGAACGGCTGCAACCTCTCCCCCGGCGACCTCATCGGCACCGGCACCCTCTCGACCGAAGACGCCACCGGCCTCGGCTCGCTTCTCGAGATCAGCAACGGCGGCAAGTCCCCGCTGACCCTTCCCTCGGGCGAGCAGCGCAGCTTCCTTGAAGACGGCGACGAACTCACCCTCACCGGCTGGTGCGAAGCCCCCGGCGCCGCCCGCATCGGCTTCGGCACCTGCACCGGCCGCATCATCCCCGCGCGCTAAACCAGCCTCCGACTCTCCGCCATCAGCCGCGTCAGCGCATAGAGCGCATCGATATTGGGGCACGTCACCCCCGCCCGCCGCGCCAACTCCCGCGGCGCTCCGACCAGCGCCTCAAGCTCGATCGCCCGCCCCGCCTTGACGTCCTGCAGCATCGACGTCCGGAACGCCCCCAGCCGCGCCGTCACCACCAGCCGCTCCTCCCCGCTCTCGGCGATCGGGCACCCCACGGCCGCGCCGATCGCCGCCGCCTCGCCCATGCACGCCAGCACGAACGGGACCAGCTCGCTGCCAAGGATCCGGTCAGTCGTCGCCAGCGTCAGCGCCGACACCGGGTTGAAAGTCATGTTGCCCCATAATTTATACCAGATCGTTCGCCGGATATCGGGCTCGACGCTCGCCGCGATCCCCGCCGCCGCGACCATCGCCACCAGCGCTTCGACCCGCGCGCTGGCCCCGCCCCCCGGCTCACCTAGCCTGATCCCGTTCGACTGGCGTACGACCACCGCGCCATCCCCGCGCCGCTCGACCGCCGCGTGGACGACGCACCCGACGACCTGCTCCAACGACAACGCCGCCGCGATCCGCCCGTCGGGATCGACGCTCAAAATCCGCTCGCCGCCCGCAAACCACCACGGCACCCCGTTGAGCATCGGCACGATCAGCGTCTTTGGCCCGATCATCGGCCCCGCCCGCTCGGCCGCCTCGGCCAGCGCCGGCGCCTTGACCGCGATCAGCAGTACGTCCTGAACTCCCAGCGCGTCGGCATCCCCCGAGCGCCGGATCGCCGCCGCCTCCTCGCGCCCGTCTTCAACCAACCGCAGTGGCGACGAATCCGCCGTCGACCCGCCCCGCATCAACGCGCTCACCGCATGCCCGCCAAGCGCCAGACGCGCCCCCGCCCAGCCCCCGATCGCCCCCAGCCCGACCACTCCGATCCGCATCGCGCCCGTCTCCTCACCGCCCGTATTTCCACGGCTGTTGCGACAAGCCAATGAATAACGCATTCTGCCTGTGCTCGGCCGCTTCTTCGGACGCCTGCGCTTTAGTCATCCGCTTCCAGCCAATTTGCTCGACACCCGCATCCGCGGCCCCCGCTGGTCGCGCCTCATCATGCTTGGCATGATCGGCGCGATCGGTGGCGCACTGCTCGGCGTCGAATGCGCGACCCTCGTCACCCCGACCTACCGCGCCGCCGCCACTCGCTCGCCCTCTACGTGCGCATCCTCGCCGCGACCGTGCCCGCCGTCCTGTTCGCCCGCGGCGCCTGCTAGAGCCTGGTCGTCTGAGCTGGAAGCGCTTCGCGTTTTCACCAAGGGCGTGAATCAGGCCCTAATCAGATGCTTGGCCTGTTGGACGGGCGGGCGCGTGACGCTATGAAGCCGCCACCATCCAGGCGGAGCTCACCCCCATGCCCATCGACCTCAGCGGCCGCACCGCGATCATCACCGGCGCCGGTGCCGGCCTCGGCCGCGCCCACGCGCTGCTCCTCGCCCGCCAGGGCGCCACCGTCATCGTCAACGACATCCCGCAATCGCTCGACAAGGCTGAGGCCGTCGCCGCCGAGATTACCGCCGCCGGCGGCGCCGCGCTCGCCATCCCCGCCTCGGTCACCGACGAAGCCGCCGTCATTGCGATGACTGCCGAAGTGATCGCCCGCTTCGGCAAGGTCGACATCCTCGTCAACAACGCCGGAATCCTGCGCGACAAGAGCTTTTCCAAGATGACATTTGCCGATTGGCGCGACGTGATCGATGTCCACCTTACCGGCGCCTATCTTTGCACCCACGCACTATGGGACCACATGCGCGCCAACAATTACGGCCGCATCGTCATGACCACCTCGTCGTCGGGGCTCTACGGCAATTTCGGCCAGTCCAATTACGGCGCCGCCAAGATGGCGCTCGTCGGCCTGATGCAGACCCTCGCGCTCGAGGGCGCTAAGAACGACATCCGCGTCAACTGCCTCGCCCCCACCGCGCGCACCGCGATGACCGAAGGCCTGCTCCCGCCGCAAGCGCTCGAGCTGCTCGACCCCGAGCACGTCTCCCCCGCGCTGCTCGCCCTTGTCGCCGAAAACGCCCCCACCCGCGCCATCCTGCTGGCCGGCGCGAGCGGGGTCGAACGCGCCACGATCACGATGAGCGAAGGCATCTTCATCGGCCACGACGAACCCGCCGCCGCCGCCGACCGTATCCTCGCCGAATGGGACCAGCTCGGCGAACAGACCACCGTCCCCGGAATGGGATCAGCGCAGGGCATGCTCGAAATTAAAAAGGCGCTCGCGGCCCGCTAGGCGTTGCGCGCGACTGGGTTGCGGGCAAAAAAGGGGCGGGGGCTGCGACCCCCCGGCCGTGACTTCAGCCGCGCGGTTTCTTTTTCTTCGTCTTGCCCGTCGCCGGTGCCAACTGATCGCTGGTCGGGGACACGCTCGTCACCGGGTCTGCGGGCGGGGTGATAAGGTCGCTCGGCGCAGCGCTCGTCACCGGGACCGCGGGGGTCGCCGGAGTCGCAATACCGCCCATCGCGGGATTCGCCGGAGTTGCCGGAACGGCGGGCATCGCCGACGTCGCCGAAACAGCTCCCGGCTTGGCGATCGGCGGAGCGGCCAGCGCCGGGCCGGCCAGCAGGGCTGCGGCAGCAGCGACCAGGATAATGCGCTTGGTCATGGCTAAATTCCTTTTGGTTCATTCGGGGTTTGCGGCGCGCCAAGGGGGGGAAAGCGCGCCGCCACAAAGGCCTAGACCCTCAATTCGGTTAATTCGCGCGATTGTCGGCGAAGCGAACCCTCGCCGGGACTGGCCGACCCCCGTGCCGCCGCGCTACAAGGCCGCCATGTCGACCTTCACCATGGATACCGCGACCAGCCGTGCCACCCCGACCCCGGTCCCCGGCAAGCGCATCACCGTCCCCGCCATTCGCGCGCGGAAGGTAGGCGGCACCACCGCCGATCCGATTGTGATGCTCACCGCCTACACAATGCGAATGGCGCAATTGCTCGATCCGCATTGCGACATGCTGCTCGTCGGCGACAGCCTCGCCCAGATCATCTACGGCCTCCCCTCGACCGTCCCCGTCACGCTCGACATGATGTGCAACCATGGCGCGGCTGTAGTGCGCGGCAGCTGGCACGCCTTGGTCGCGGTCGATATGCCGTTCGGCAGCTACGAAGCCTCGCCCGAAATCGCCTTCGCGAGCGCTGCCCGCATCATGAAGGAAAGCGGCTGCGCGGCGGTCAAGATGGAAGGCGGCGAGGCGATCGCCCCGACCATCGAATTCCTCTCCAAACGCGGCGTCCCTGTCATCGCCCACGTCGGCCTCACCCCGCAGGCGGTCAACCAATTGGGCGGCTATGGCGCGCGCGGCCGCAGCGACGCCGAAGCCGCGCACATTCTTGCCGATGCCAAAGCCGTATCCGATGCCGGCGCGTTCTGTCTCGTGGCGGAAGGAGTCCTCGAAGGCATTGCGAACGAGATCACCGCCGCCATCCCCATCCCCGTCATCGGCATCGGCGCCTCGGCCAAGTGCGACGGCCAGGTCCTCGTCACCGAAGACATGCTCGGCATGTTCGAACGCACCCCGCGGTTCGTGAAGCGCTACGACGACCTCGCGGCGCGAATCACCGACGCCGCCGCAAGCTATGCCGGCGAAGTGAGGTCGCGCGCATTCCCGACCACGGCGCAAATATACAAGGCAAAGCCCTGACTCCCGCCCCCCCCTTTGCCAATCCCCCTCCCTCCCGCTAAGCACCCTCGCCAGCTTCCGTTCATCACGCGGCGGGGAAGGAAGCGCTTTCGCGTTCCCCGCGCGACCACTGAGGATGTCCCTTGGCGATTGCCCCTGATGAAAACCTGACCTTCGCCCGCGAAGTCAACGAGAATTTGCGCCGCGACAATCTGCGCGACGCCGCCCGCGCCTATGGCAAATGGGCGATCGCCGGCGTCATCGTGCTGCTCCTCGCCATCGGCGGGCTGCTATTCTGGCGCGATTACCAGTCGAAGCAGGCCGCACAGGACGGCGAGAAGCTCTCCGCCGCGATCGAGAATATCGGCAACGGCAAGGTCGCCGCCGTCCCCGCCCAACTCTTGCCGCTCGAAACCTCGCACAGCGACGCCGTCGCGGTCTCCGCCCGCCTGACCGGCGCCGCGCTCGCGCTCCAGCAGAACGATCGGCCAAAGGCGATTGCCATCTACAAAGGCCTTGCCGCCGATACCGGCATCGCCCAGCCGTGGCGCGACCTTGCCACCATCCGCCTCACCGCGCTCGATTTCGACAGCCTCGCGCCGCAAGCCGTGATCGACCGCCTCGCCCCGCTGACCAAACCCGGCGCCCCCTGGTTTGGAAGCGCGGGCGAGATGACCGCGATTGCCCTCCTAAAGGCCAATCGTCGCAGCGAGTCAGGCCGCCTGTTCGCCCAGATCGCCGCCGACAGGACCGTCCCCGACTCGATCCGCGGTCGCGCTGTCCAGATCGCTGGCTCGCTCGGTGTCGACGCCAGCGCAGCCTTGCCACAAGCTTCGCAATGACCCTCAGCCGCGCCCGCAAGGACCAAGCCATGACCCGTTTCCGTACCCTCTCGACGGCGCTGATGCTCGGCCTCGCGCTCGTCGGCTGCAGCACGCTGCGCAAGGGCAAGCCCAAGACCCCGGTGCTCGGCGACCGCATCTCGATCCTTTCGACCGAGCTCGACATCACCGTCGATCCGGCCACCGCCGCCATCCCCATGACCCTCCCGGCGGCGCAGGTGAACGCCGACTGGAGCCAGCCCGGCGGTGCACCGGGCAAGGCCCCCGGCCACCTCGCGCTCAGCAAGAGCCTCGGCCAGGCATTCAACGTCTCGATCGGTGCCGGCGCCGCCTCCGGCAAGCGCCTCGCCGCCGCCCCGGTCATCTCGGGCGGCAAGCTGTTCACGATCGACACCGCCTCGACCGTCCGTGCTTTCGACGCAAAGACCGGCGCGGGGCTGTGGGCGACCCAGTTCGGCACCACCGCCCGCGGCGCGGCGTCGCTGTTCGGCGGTGGCGTCGCGGTCGATGGCGGCCGGGTGTTCGCCACCAACGGGCTCGGCTTCGTCGCGGCGCTCGATGCCGGCAATGGCGGCAAGGTGTGGCAGGTGCGCCCCGGCGGTCCGCTCCGCGGCGCGCCTTCCGTCGGCAACGGCACCGTCTACGCGATCAGCCAGGACAACCAGATTTACGCGCTGCGCCAGGCCGACGGCAAGACCGCCTGGTCGAACGCCGCCGCGCTCGAGATCGCCGGCGTGTTCGGCGCCGGCTCCCCCGCGATCGGGCAGGGGACGGTCATCGCCGGCTTCTCCTCGGGCGAGCTTAACGCCTACCGCTACGAGAACGGTCGCATGGTATGGCAGGACACGCTCGCGCGCACCTCGGTCCGCACCAGCGTCTCCAGCCTCGCCGACGTCGACGCCGACCCGGTGATCGACAGCGGCCAGGTGTTCGCGCTGGGCCAGGGCGGCCGCATGGTCGCGCTCGATATCGTGAGCGGCCAGCGGCTGTGGGAATTGAACCTCGCCGGAATCGCCACCCCGTGCGTCGTCGGCGACTGGGTGTTCATTGTCACCGACGAAGCTAAGGTCGTCGCTATCGCCCGCTCGACCGGCAAGGTGCGGTGGATCTCGCAACTGCCCCGCTACCGCCACGCCAAGGGCAAGACCGGTCCGATCAACTACAAGGGCCCGATCATCGCCGGCGAGCGCCTGATTCTCACCGGATCGAACGGCACGCTGATCAACCTCGATCCGGCAAGCGGCTCGTTCCAGAGCCAGACCAGCACCGGCGGCCCGATCAGCCTTCCGCCCGTCGTCGCCAACCAGACGCTCTACATCCTCACCGACAGCGGCCGCCTGATCGCGTACCGATAGGAGTTTTTGTTGGGGTGCGGCATTGGCCCGCACCCCAACATTGACCCCCGTCCCCCATCCGTCCACTAGCGCCCCCATGCCGCTTCCCACCGTCGCGATCGTCGGCCGGCCTAACGTCGGTAAATCGACCCTGTTCAACCGCCTCGTCGGCAAGCGCGTCGCGCTGGTCGACGATCGCCCCGGCGTAACCCGCGACCGCCGCGAGGGCGAGGGCAACCTCATGGGCCTCGAATTCCGCGTCATCGACACCGCCGGTTATGAGGACGAGGACCCGATCTCGCTTCCCGGCCGAATGCGCCAGCAGACCGAGGCCGCGGTCATCGATGCCGACGTCGCGCTGTTCCTGATCGACGCTCGCGAGGGCCTGACCAGCCTCGACGAGGAGATCGGCCGCTGGCTCCGCGCGCAGGACACCCCGGTCATCGTCGCCGCCAACAAGGCCGAAGGGCGCGGTGCCGAGGCCGAGCGGCTCGGCGCCTACAAGCTTGGACTCGGCGACCCGCTCGCCCTCTCCGCCGAACATGGCGAGGGCATGGCCGACCTGTTCGACGCGCTTCGCCCCCACGTCGAGCGCGAGGCAGTCGAGGGCGCGGAAGAAGAGGAATACGACCAGTGGCCCGAGGGCGGCCCATTGAAGCTCGCCATCGTCGGTCGCCCCAACGCCGGCAAGTCGACTCTCGTCAACCGCATCCTCGGCGAAGAGCGCATGATCACCGGTCCTGAAGCCGGGATTACGCGCGACTCGATCACCACCGACTATCAATGGGTCGACGAGGAAGGCACCCCCCGTCCCGTCCGCCTCGTCGATACCGCGGGCCTGCGCAAACGCGCCAAGATCGACGACAAGCTCGAATGGCTCTCGACCCAGGACACCAAGCGCGCGATCGACCATGCCGAAGTCGTCGTCCTCCTCCTCGACGCCACCCGCGGCCTCGAAGTGCAGGACCTCAAGATCGCCGATTCGGTCGAACAGGAAGGCCGCGCCCTGATCATCGCGCTCAACAAATGGGACGTCGCCGAACACGCCTCGTCGCTGTTCAACGGCGTCAAGGCCGCGCTCGAGGACGGCCTCTCGCAGCTCAAGGGCGTCACCCTGCTCACCGTCTCGGCCAAGTCGGGCAAGGGCATAGACACCCTGTTCAAGGCCGCGTTCGAGCTTCGCGACGCCTGGTCGCGTCGCGTCGGCACCGGCGAGCTCAACCGCTGGTTCGAAAAAGCCGTCGACGCCAATCCGCCCCCCGCGCCCGGCGGCAAGCGGATCAAACTGCGCTACGTCACCCAGGTTAAAGCGCGCCCGCCCAGCTTCGTCATCTTCGGCAGCCGCGTCGACCAGCTTCCCGACAGCTACCAGCGCTATCTCGTCAACTCGATGCGCAAGGATCTGAAGCTCGGCCCTATCCCGCTGCGCCTGACGATGCGCTCGACCAAGAATCCCTATCACGATGCCAACCCCGGCGGCGGCAAGCCCTCCGCGCCTCCTCGCGCGCGGCGCTAACCGTCCCTTTACCCTTTCGCGGCTAGGACTTGGCCTAAGCAGGCCCCTTCTTCCGGGGGCAAGGAGCCGCCGTGACCGACGACCGACTCGACCTCGTCGACTGGAGCTATTTCGAAATGACCCGCGCCGAGCTGGGCGGCGGGTTCATCCGCATCCTCGGCTATTTCCGCGAGGACGGGACCAAGTCGGTCGACCAGATCGAAGCCGCGATGCACGAGCATAACAGCGTCGCGCTGGTCCTCCCCGCGCACACCCTCAAGGGCGAAGCGCGCATGTTCGGCGCCGAAAAGCTCGCCGAGGTCGCCGAATCGATCGAGAATGTCGCGCGCAGCTGCGTCGAAACGCGCCGCTTCCCCGACGAACTCATCCCCGAAGTGGTCGAGCTACGCCGCCTGTTCAGCGCTACCGTCGAGCTGTTCGACAAGGCCACCAACCCCCTCCTCACCCGCGCCGCGTCGCAGGGCGCATTCGGGCGCAAGGCCGCCAACCAGGGCTTCGGCCGGATTTAATAACGCGGCCAAACGCACCCTTGCACCCGACGCAGCGCGTGTCGCGTTCGAGCCGAATGACAAGCCCAACGCTACATCGTACCGGGAGTGGCAAGCCCCTCCTTCTGGTTCACGGCCTTGGCGCCACTGCGCGCGCATGGTCCATGGTTGCTCCCGCGCTTGCGAAGCATCGCGAGGTCATCACCTTCGACCTCCCCGGTCACGGCGAGACCCCCGCAGAAGCCGACAGCGGGACCTTCGTCGGGCTCATCCGAAGCATCAATGCTCTGTTCGACGTGCACGGCCTGTCGGGAATCGACGTGGCCGGCAGCTCGCTTGGCGGGCGGATCGTGCTCGAACTTGCTCGCCTCGGCCGGGTCGGCAATTGCATTGCGCTTGATCCCGGCGGCTTCTGGCAGGGCTGGGAAGCCAAGTATCTCTCGACCACGCTTGGCACTTCGGGCGCGCTTCTGCGAATGATCCGCCCGATGCTTCCGCGGATCGCCTCCCACACGCTGACCCGGGGCGCGACCTTGCTTCAGCTCGTCAACCGCCCCTCGGGCCTCGATCCGGCAATGACTGCCCATGAGTTGCGAGCCTTCGCGGACACGCCGACGTTCAAAGCCCTCGTCCACGACCTGTCCACTGGCCCGTCCCAGCCCGGCCCGGCCGCGCCATCCACCGGCAACGTTGTCATCGGCTGGGGCCGCCAGGACCGCCTTTGCCTGCCGGTACAAGCAGCGCGAGCGAAAGCCGCCTTCCCTGCCGCCAAACTCTACTGGTTCGAAGACTGCGGCCACTTCCCAATGTGGGACCAGCCCCAGGAAACCGTCGACCTCATCCTCGCGGCGACCGCCTAGGCGAGCACTCCCTCCGCGCCCATCAACCTGGGCAAGAAGCCCTCATGCGCGGCACGAAGATCGGCGAGGTTCCAACACGCAAGGACTCCATCCGATCCGTTCAGCAGTCGGATGGAGGCTCCGCCAACCGTTCCAATCCATCGAACGGGTATGCCAAGTTTCGTTGCTTGCTCAGCATGGCGGCCAAACTCAGTTGTCGGAACGACTACGAGGTAACGTCCCTGATCCTCACCAAACATCATCTGCTTCAGCAACAGGTCGTCCTTAACGGACTCGCCTTTGAAACTGGGATCAAGTCGAGCTCCGATGTCTCCAGCAAGCGCCATCTCCGTCAGCGCAACCAGAAGTCCGCCATCCGAGATGTCATGAATCGCGTTGGCGGAGCCTGCATCAATCAGCCTACGCACAAAGATACCCGTCCGACGTTCGCTCTCGAGGTCAACGCTCGGTGGCGCCCCCGCCGCGACCCCTAGGACATCTTTCAGCCAAAGAGACTGGCCCAACTCACTTCCGTAACCCTTCCCGCCAACCACAAATATTACGTCGCCCTCGGCCTTGAAGCCAATCGTCGCCGACTTCGCCACATCCTCGATCACCCCGACCGCGCCGATCGCCGGCGTCGGCAGAATCGCGCTCCTTGTCCCATCCTCGTTCTTGGTCTCGTTATACAGGCTCACATTTCCGCTCACGATCGGCATGTCGAGCGCGACGCAGGCTTCACTCATGCCCTCCAGGCAGCCGACGATCTGCCCCATGATCTCGGGCCGCTGCGGGTTGCCGAAGTTGAGGCAGTTAGTCACCGCCAGCGGCGTCGCGCCGACCGCGCACAAATTGCGATACGCCTCAGCGACCGCCTGCTTGCCCCCCTCGACCGGATCGGCAAAACAATAGCGCGGGGTGCAATCGGTGGTCATCGCGAGGCCCCGCTTGGTCCCATGAATCCGCACGATCGCCGCATCGCCCCCGGTCTGCACCGTGTCGCCGCCGACCTGGCTGTCATACTGCTCCCAGATCCAGCGCCGCGACGCGATCGCCGGGCTCGCCATCAGCTTGAGCAAATCCGCCACAATATCGGTCGACTCGGGAACATCGGTCAGCGGCGCGGGCTTGGGCGTCGCCACCCACGGCCGCTCGTAAAGCGGCGCTTCGTCGGC
>JANMWM010000274.1:0-4362 GCA_031394005.1 Sphingomonas sp. | reverse complement strand
TGCGGATTCCGATGATCGCGCGCAGCCATTCCGACATGATGGCGCGCAGCGTTCCGAGATGATCGCGATCAGAGGCGGTCATCCGGTCAACATGGTTTGGATGTCAGTTTCAAAGGCTGCGGTCAATCGCTGATGGAGGCTTTGGTGCGCCGCAGGCTATCGCCTTCGAGTTCGACGCGGTGGGCGTTGTGGAGGAGGCGGTCGAGGATAGCGTCGGCATAGGTGGGGTCTCCTATGGCGTGATGCCACGATGCAGTGGGGAGTTGGCTGGTCACGATGGTCGACTTTCGGCCGTACCGGTCCTCCAGGATCTCGAGCAGGTCGTGCCTGGCCTGGGCATTCAGGGGCTGAAGGCCCCAATCGTCCAAAATGAGAAGTTCGACGCTGGCGAGGCTTTTGAGCCTGCTGGCGATGCGGCCGTCGCCGCGCGCGAGGGCGAGTTCGTCGAGCAGGCGCGTGAAGCGGACATAGAGGACAGAGCGATTGTCGCGGCAAGCCTTGTGGCCGATGGCGCAGGCGAGCCAACTCTTCCCGATACCGGTCGGGCCGCAGATCGCCAGATTGTCGTGCGCGTCGATCCAAGCGCCGTTGAGCAGCACTTCGAACAGCCGGCGCTCGAGCCCGCGAGGGCTTCGGTAGTCGACATCCTCAGGGGCTGCCTGGTGGCGTAATTTTGCGTGCCGCAGGCGCGCGCTGAGCCTCTTGTCGTGTCGCCAGGTGGTTTCCCGGTCGAGCAGCAAGGCAAGCCATTCAGCATGGCTGAGCGTGGCGGCGTCGCCATGCTTGTCGAGTTCGGTGAAGGCTTTGGCCATCCCTTGCAGGCCAAGGACCTGAAGCTGGTCGAGCGTGGGGTGTGTCAGCAAGATCTATCTCCTCAATGGTAATATTTGGGGCCCCGGATGTTGGGGTGATCGATGCCGACCTCGCCAGCGGTGCGCGGGCGATGGAGCGGCTCTGCGTCGAGCTTCTTCTCGAGGATGGATTTGACGGCGCCGTATTTGCGCGCGCCGATCTCGAGCGCGCGCAGCGAAGCGGCGTCGACACGGGCCGCACCATAGGGACGTGCCAGCCGCACTATGCCGAGGCAGGAACGATAGCCCTGCTCCGGATGAGGCCTGTCGCTCAGGATCATCTCGCACAGCATCCTGACCGATGGACCAAGCCGCCCGGCTTCATCGAGCAGTCGTTCCACCGTCCAGTCCCCGTAGCGGCGATGGCTCGACGGCATATGATCGTTGATCGTGGTGTGATGCCCATTGCCGGATCCGCGCATGTGCGAAGCGATCCGCTCGCCTTTCAGGAAGATTTCGACAGTGCGCGCCGTCAGGCGCACCTCGACCTGCGCTCGGGCGTGTCGGTAAGGCACCGAGTAAAAATGCTTCGAGGCCTCAACATGATAGTCGATGCCGACTTTGTAGCGGCGCCATTCGGCCAGCACGTAAGGATCCGCCGGCAACGGCTTGAGCAACGGGCGATCGATTTCTTCAAACAGCTCGCGCCGCGACCGGCCAAAGCGTCGCATGATCCGGGCATTCAGCGCCGTCATCATCTCGGCCACGGCGGCGCGCAGTTCGTCCATACCATACCAGATCCGGTTGCGAAGACGCCCAAACAGCCAGCGCTCGACGATGCCGACACATGCCTCGACCTTGGCTTTATCCCGAGGTCGATATGGTCGCGCCGCGAGCACTGCCGTGCCGTAGTGCGCGGCGAGTTCGGCGTAGGTGCGGTTCACCTGCGGGTCGTAAAGGCACGCCTTGATGACTGCGACCTTGGCATTGTCGGGCACCAGGAGACGGGCCGCGCCGCCGAAGAAGCCAAAGGCACGGACATGCGAGTCCGTCCAGTCCGGCAAGGCCTCGGTCCAGGTCGGCCATGCAAAGGACAGGCTCGAGGCGCCCATGACCGCCACGAACAGGTGAGCTTCGCGGACTTCACCCGTCAGCCGGTCGACCACCACCGACACCGTGTCTCCGGCATAGTCGACGAACATCCGGTCCCCGCCCAGATGCGTCTGCCGCATCGTAACCGGCAGGCGCCCTTCCCAGGCGCGATAGAGCTCGCAGAACCGAGAGTATCGGTAGCCGCCGGGATGAAGCTCGATATATTCGTCCCACAGCACCTGCAACGTGACGTGCTTGCGCTTCAGTTCGCGGTTCATGGCCGCCCAGTCAGGTTCGGGCCGATCGCGCTGACCGCCGCGGGTCGCCGCTAATCCATAGAGCTCCAGTTCGAGCGCCGTGTCCGTCAGCCCTTCCGGAAGTGGCCAGTCCAGCTTCGATGCCCGACAACGCTGCAGCATCACACGCACGCCCGTGCTGCCAACGCCCACCAGGCGCGCCACCTCCCGAGACGGCAGCCCGGCGTCGTACGTCAGTCTCAAAATCTCGCGCACCTTGCGCATCGTAATTCGCTCCGTCGGCATTGGCCGCTCCTCCAAAAGAAGCAGCCAGAGACGACCGGATCACACCGCCAAAACAACCCCCATCTGATCGCGATCATCTCGGAACGCTGATCGCGATGATGTCGGAATGCTGATCGCCATCACATCGGAACGGTGATCGCCATCATCTCGGAATACTGAGCGCGATGATCCCGGAATCCGCACACGGAGACAACTACGCAGGTCATGGCCGCCCGCCAACTGGCTAGGGAGCGATTACGCCAGCGGTGACTGCTGCAACAAATGCCCGGCTTCGTCTGCCTGCTCTCTGGTCCCGAGCATATCTATGAGTACATCAACAACGCCTATATCGAGATATCTGGACCGCGCGACTTCCTCGGCCGACCAGTGCGTGAGGTGTTTCCAGAACTTGAGGGCTGATATCAGACTGCCCTGCCTTGGAAATGCGTCCGAGCCGCTCCTTGCCACCCTTTCGGGTTATCCGGCTATCTCCTCTCGTGCCGTCAGGAACGTCAGCGGACACCTCATCGCAGCGTTCTTGGCTCATTGGCTTGTCTCGCCGGAGCCGGTAGTCCAGACGCATGGTAACGAGAGCAAGGCGAAGGGGCAGGGGCCGGGCAAGGCGCCAGTCGGAGATGGAAGCCCTGCTGCTCCTTACCTTTGTTGCAGCCGTTATTGTGGCCTTATTAGCATTCCCGATTGGATGGCATGAGTCGGATCAGAGTGCGGCCCGCCGCCTCGGCATGGAGAAAGCCCGCGAAGCGAACGCCTCCATCCCCTTCGTCACGGAGCATGGGAAAGCCAAGGCCTTCCGCTTTCATGGGTCACCGGCCGCACGCGAGCAGGCGGTGCAATGCCTCGCGACTGCAGCCGTTTATGAAGCGGGAGACGATGAGCGCGGCCAGAAGGCGGTCATGCAGGTGGTCCTGAACCGCTTGGTCCGCCGAGGGTACCCAAAAACCGTCTGCGGGGTTGTTTACCAGGGTGCCTCCAGAACCACCGGCTGCCAGTTCTCCTTCTCCTGCGACGGATCGCAGAGCCGGCGCCCGGAGCGGGCAGGGTGGTCGACGGCGCGGACTGCAGCTCGGCGGGCCCTCTTCGGCCACGTCTTCACCCCTGTCGGCGCGGCGACGCATTATCACGCTGACTGGGTCGTACCTTATTGGATCGGCTCACTCGATAAGATCGCGCAGGTGCAGAGCCACATCTTTTACCAGGCTCATCGGCGATCCGCAGCGTAGCTGTGGATATAGTGGACTGCTCTTAGCTCGGCTTTGTACGTTTTTCTTAAGTTCCAGATCCAGAAGGCGCTGTTGTTTGCGATGTGGTCGAGGGCTTGATCGAGGGGCAAGACGCATCCGCCCATATCGTCGATATTTGCCCATTTTCCCCGGTGTGATCAATAGCCGAGTCTGACTTCGTCACTCGTGCCGACGGGCTTGAGGCGAGCGATCGGCGCCTCGGTTGCGAGCAAGTGCAGGTGGTAGGTGCCTTTGTCCTTGTACCAGCCAACGCCGCCGCCATTGGCTGCGTCGAACGCTTCGATCCGTAGTGCAATTTCGTCGTCTTTCATCGCCTAAACTTGGCTGCCTTCGGGTCAAAGCGAATTGGATTCACTTCACCGCATGGCAACAACCATCGCCTTGCCACCTGTGTCAGTCGGGATTCGAAGCATGGGATGCTGGACCATCCCAAGGCCGTTATCGGTGATGCCGTTTCCCTGATATTGCGCCGGTGGCTGCAGACGTGGCGCCTCTGTTTCACTGCGCCCAGCTGGGAGCATGTCCTCGTTCTGGTGATGGGTGCCCTGCTGGCGCCGGGCAAGCGGACCGTCACTTCCTGCCTGCGCGTGACCGGTCGGGCTGAAGCCTCCAACTTTGCCAGCTGTCATCAGATCCTCAACCGCGCCCGCTGGAGCTCGCGTGCTGTTGCCAGACAACTGCTGCGCATTGTGGTCG
>JANMWM010000123.1:0-1982 GCA_031394005.1 Sphingomonas sp. | reverse complement strand
GTCAAGGCGAAGCTGGCGTAACCGAAATTTAGAGGCTATGGGCGCGCTCGCACTGGGCGGGCCGCCCGATTTTCAAACGGTGAAGAGGTTATCATGGGTAAGGCGAAATTCGAGCGGAACAAGCCGCATTGCAACATCGGCACCATTGGTCACGTCGACCATGGCAAGACCTCGCTGACCGCGGCGATCACCAAGGTGCTGGCCGAGACCGGCGGGGCGACCTACACGTCGTACGCCAACATCGACAAGGCGCCCGAAGAGCGCGAGCGCGGCATCACCATCTCGACCGCCCACGTCGAGTATGAGACTGCGGCGCGCCACTATGCGCACGTTGATTGCCCCGGCCACGCCGATTATGTGAAGAACATGATAACCGGTGCCGCGCAGATGGATGGCGCGATTCTGGTTGTGTCGGCCAACGATGGCCCGATGCCGCAGACCAAGGAGCATATCCTGCTCGCCAAGCAGGTCGGCGTTCCGACGATGGTCGTGTTCATGAACAAGGTCGACTTGGTCGATGACCCCGAGTTGCTCGAACTCGTCGAGCTCGAGATTCGCGAATTGCTGTCGAAGTATGATTTCGACGGCGACAATATTCCGATCATCCCGGGTTCGGCGGTCGCCGCTCTTGAGGACAAGACTCCCGAGATCGGCCACGATGCCGTGCTTAAGCTGATGGAGGCTGTCGATAGCTGGATCCCGCAGCCCGAGCGTCCGCTCGACAAGCCCTTCCTGATGCCGATCGAGGACGTGTTCTCGATCTCTGGTCGCGGCACGGTCGTCACCGGTCGGGTCGAGACCGGCATCGTCAAGGTTGGCGAGGAAGTCGAGATCGTCGGTATCAAGGATACCAAAAAGACCGTCGTCACCGGCGTCGAGATGTTCCGCAAGCTGCTCGATCAGGGCCAGGCTGGCGATAACATCGGCGCGCTGATCCGCGGTGTCGGGCGCGAGGAAGTTGAGCGCGGGCAGGTTCTTTGCAAGCCCGGCTCGATCAAGCCGCACACCGACTTCTCGGCCGAGGTTTATGTCCTTTCGAAAGACGAGGGCGGCCGTCACACGCCGTTCTTCGCCAACTATCGTCCTCAGTTCTACTTCCGCACGACCGACGTGACGGGCGAAGTGGTTCTTCCGGAAGGCACCGAGATGGTCATGCCGGGCGACAACGTCACGCTGGGCGTTAAGCTCATCGCGCCGATCGCCATGGAGCAGGGCCTGCGCTTCGCCATCCGCGAAGGTGGCCGCACGGTCGGCGCCGGGGTTGTCGGTTCGATCACCAAGTAGTAGTGGGCGGGCTGCGCGGGACTTACAGGGATCCGCGCGGTTCGTTTTTGTTTGAGTAATTACGGCACTGGCCGGCTGGCCCGTCGCCGAATTTGCTTGTTTGGAATGATCCAATCCGCTGTGCGGTGACGGTCTGGCTCTTTCGCATCGGTAGTGGACATGGAAACGCAGAATATTCGGATTCGCCTGAAGGCCTTTGATCACCGCGTGCTCGATCAGGCCACCGGGGAAATTGCCGACACCGCTCGCCGCACCGGAGCATCGATCCGCGGCCCCATCCCGCTGCCGACGCGCATCGAGAAGTTTACCGTCAACCGCTCGCCGCACGTCGACAAGAAGTCGCGCGAGCAGTTCGAGGTGCGCACCTACAAGCGCCTGCTCGACATCGTCCAGCCGACCCCGCAGACTGTCGACGCTTTAATGAAGCTTGACCTCGCGGCAGGGGTGGACGTGGAAATCAAGCTGGCCTAAAGGCTGGCGCGCAGCGGTCGAATCGCACTTAGCGAATCCCGCCGCGCACTTACTAAGGGATACCGCGGGTGCCTGTTCAGGCACCTGGTCACGCGTCCCCCGTCTCCTGCCTTCGGGCGGGAATGGCCCAGGCGGGGCTCGTATCGTTTCATGGGGTCGAAACCACGCCCGCGGATTTAATTCCGTGGGCCTCTGAGGAGTATGGTCATGCGCACTGGCGTGATCGC
>JANMWM010000109.1:0-7130 GCA_031394005.1 Sphingomonas sp. | reverse complement strand
GCGATTCATACGCTTCCCCTAGCCGTCATTGCGAGCGAAGCGAAGAAAACCCAGCCGGCGTGAAGCTGGGCTGCTTCGCTTCGCTCGCAATGACGGGTCACTTCGCTGCGGGCGGCGCGACCCAGGGACGGAAGGCGCCGCCGGGGACGGCGCTGGCGACAGGGCTTTCAAACCCGTCGGCCGAGACCGAGGACACGCCGAACACCCAGTCGTCGATGCGGATGTGGGAGAGATTCAACACGCACAATGGTGGCCCTTCCTTGCCCAGCACGCAATCATCTGCGGGGACCTTGCGCACCGCTTGCCAGTTGTTCGCATCCGTTCGACGCCATCTGGCGCGATAGGATTTTGCGTTGCTCGACGCCGACCACGTGAAAAACGTATTGATGTCCACCGCCCCCTCCACCGTCGGCTCGGGCGGCGGAGGGGCGCTGGCGATGGCGGCGAGGGCGGCGACGTTGAGTTTTGTCACCTTCGCCAGATACGCGAAATCCATATGGTCGATGGTGTCGCCATAGGCGTGGCCCTTTTCGACCCGCACATCCTGATGCTGCCAGTCGTAATTCTCGACCGCGACCGAGAAGCGCACCGCGGGAAAACCCGCGTTAAGAAATTCGGTGTGATCGCCGCCGCGCCCGAAGCGGTCGTTGCGCCAGATCTGCCGCACGTCGAGACCGATGTTGAGCCGATCCGCCAGCCCGTCGAGGAATCGCGAAATATTGCGAGACGGCGAATCATTCTCGCCCCCGAAGCTGCGCTGCGCCCTGGCGAGCTCCTCGCGCCCCTGCCAGCGCGGACCCTCAGAAAATACGCGGACATGGGTCGAATCGCAGGTCCCATCCGACCCGCACACGTTCCCGATGATATCGTTGTTGAGGTGGGCAATGACGTTCCAGCCCTGCTCCTTGGCGTAATCGGCGAGCAGCTTGCCCCCGTACAATCCCTGCTCCTCGCCCGAAAGCAGCGCATAGACGATCGTCCCGGGGAACTTGTGCTTCGACAGCACCCGCGCCGCCTCGATCACCGCCGCGCTGCCCGAACCGTCATCATTCGCACCCGGCTCGAATGCTTCGGCGTTAAGGATGTCGGTCACCCGGCTGTCGATATGGCCGGTCATGATGACGACATCATTCGGTCGCTCGGTCCCGCGCTGGATGGCGATGACGTCGGTGAGCTTGGTCGGCTTGGGCACCCGCTCGCCCTACACCGTGGTCGTCGGCCGCGCGGTGACGAGGCACCCGCCGCACGCCGCCAAGTCGGCCTTGAACTGCGCCTCGCCCCAGTTCAGCGCCGCGCCGATCCCGCGTTTGGGATTGGTCTGCGACGACAGCGTATGCCGCGTCCCGAAGCTCACCAGCCCCGCGACATCGGCGCGCAGCCGCTCGGCGCTGACCGGCGCGACGATCGCGAGCAGCCGGGCATCGGGCGATGGCGGCGCGGCGGCGGTCGCGAGCAGGGCAAAAAGTGCAAGGACGTGACGCATGGCTAGCTCCTATCTTTCCCGCCAACTGGCATTGCCGGGGCGCTTTGACTAAGAGGCCCGGAAGCGAAGCGAAAGGCCGCCCCATGCGCACTATCGACCATTTCATTAACGGCGCGAGCTTCGCCTCGGGCGAGCGAAAGGGCGACGTGTTCGATCCCAACCGCGGCGAGGTCCAGGCAAGCGTCCGGCTCGGCACCGCGGCCGACCTCCAGCGTGCGGTCGATGCGGCCAATGCGGCGCTCCCCGGCTGGGCATCGACCAACCCTCAGCGGCGCGCGCGCGTCATGTTCAACTTCAAGGTGCTGCTCGAGGCTAACATGCAGGAGCTCGCCGAGCTGCTGTCCTCCGAACATGGCAAGGTCATCGCCGACTCGAAGGGCGACATCCAGCGTGGGCTCGAGGTGATCGAGTTCTCGTGTGGCATCCCCCATGCGCTCAAGGGAGAATATACCCATGGCGCGGGCCCCGGAATCGACGTCTATTCGATGCGCCAGCCGCTCGGTATCGTCGCGGGCATCACCCCGTTCAACTTCCCGGCGATGATCCCGATGTGGATGTTCGGCACTGCCATCGCGTGTGGCAACGCCTTCATCCTCAAGCCCTCGGAGCGCGATCCGTCGGTCCCCGTGCGTCTTGCCGAGCTGATGAAGGAAGCGGGCGCGCCCGATGGCATCCTTCAGGTCGTCCACGGCGACAAGGAAATGGTCGACGCGCTGCTCGACCATGACGAAGTGCGTGCCATCAGCTTCGTCGGCTCGTCCGACATCGCGCAATATATCTACTCGCGCGGGACCGCCAACGGGAAGCGCGTGCAGGCGTTCGGTGGAGCCAAAAACCACGGCATCGTGATGCCCGACGCCGACCTCGATCAGGTCGTCAACGACCTCGCCGGCGCCGCGTTCGGCTCGGCCGGGGAGCGTTGCATGGCGCTGCCGGTGGTCGTCCCCGTTGGCGAGAAGACCGCGATCGCGCTGCGCGAAAAGCTCATCCCCGCGATCGAGGGTCTCCGCGTCGGCGTCTCGTCCGACCCCGACGCCCACTACGGCCCGGTGGTCAACGCCGCGCACAAGGCGAAGATCGAAAGCTACATCCAGATGTGCGCCGACGAAGGCGGCGAGCTGGTCGTCGACGGCCGCAGCTTCAAGCTCCAGGGCCATGAGCAAGGCTTCTTCGTCGGCCCGACGCTGTTCGACCATGTGAAGCCGCATTTCCGCAGCTACCAGGAAGAGATCTTCGGCCCCGTCCTGCAGATCGTCCGCGCTGCCGACTTCGACGAAGCGGTCCGCCTGCCGAGCGAGCACCCCTATGGCAACGGCGTCGCGCTGTTCACCCGCAACGGCCACGCCGCGCGCGAGTTCGCCGCGCGCGTCAACGTCGGCATGGTCGGGATCAACGTCCCCATCCCGGTGCCGGTCGCCTATCACAGCTTCGGCGGGTGGAAGCGTTCAGGCTTCGGCGACATCAACCAGCACGGCATGGAGGGCGTGCGCTTCTGGACCAAGACCAAGACCGTCACCCAGCGCTGGCCCGACGGCGGGGTCGGTGATGGCGCGAACAGCTTCGTCATCCCGACGATGGGGTGAGGCGATGATACGGCGCACCCAGTCCTCGTCGCCATTCGAAGCGTCGATCGGCTTTTCTCGGGCGGTTAGGGTCGGTGACCGCATCCTCGTTTCGGGCACCGCTCCAGTAGAGCCTGACGGATCGTCGACGCCCGGCGATGCGACCGCACAAACCCGTCGCGTCTTCGCGATCATCTTGGCGGCGATCGAGGAGCTGGGCGGATCGCCGAGCGACGTCGTCCGCATCCGAATGTTCATCACCGATCCAACGGATGCAGGCGCGATCGGCGCGGTCCACGGAGAAATTTTCGGGGAAGTCCGTCCCGCCTCGACGATGGTCGTCGCCCAGCTCCTTCGCCCCGAGTGGCGCATCGAGATCGAAGCCGAGGCGATAGTGGCAAGCCCGGCCTAGCCTTGCTAGGGCGAACCCATGAGCCAGTTCGACCTTACCGACGACCAGCGCGCGATCCAAGACATGGCGCGCAAGTTCACCGCCGACGCGATCACGCCCCATGCCGCCGAGTGGGACGAGCACCACATCTTCCCGCGCGACACCATTCGGGAAGCTGCGAAACTCGGCTTCGCGTCGATCTATGTCAGTGAAGAGGGCGGCGGGATCGGGCTCGGGCGGCTTGAGGCAGCGCTGATCATGGAGGCGATGGCCTATGGCTGCCCCTCGACCAGCGCGTTCATCTCGATCCACAACATGGCCGCGTGGATGATCGACCACTTCGGCTCAGACGAGCTCAAGGCCAGGTATCTGCCCTCGATGCTGACTGCCGAGCGACTCAGCAGCTATTGCCTGACCGAACCCGGTTCGGGCTCCGACGCGGCGGCACTCAAGACCCGCGCGGTGCGCGATGGTGGTGACTACGTCGTCTCAGGCTCGAAAGCCTTCATCTCCGGAGGCGGCGAGACTGAGATCTACGTCACCATGGTTCGTACGGGGGAGGACGGTCCCAAGGGTATCACCTGCCTCGTCATCGAAAAGGGTATGCCCGGCGTCTCGTTCGGCGCGCCCGAGAAGAAACTCGGCTGGCACTCCCAGCCCACCGCCCAGGTCAATTTCGACGAAGTGCGAGTTCCGGTCGCCAACCGCGTTGGCGGCGAGGGCGAGGGGTTTCGAATCGCGATGATGGGGCTCGACGGGGGCCGTCTCAACATCGGCGCCTGCTCGCTCGGCGGCGCGCAGCGCTGCCTCGACGAAGCGGTCGCCTACACCAAGGAACGCAAGCAGTTCGGCCACGCCATCGCCGATTTCCAGGCGACCCAGTTCACGCTCGCCGACATGGCAACCGACCTCGAGGCGGCGCGCGCGCTGCTCTACATGGCGGCGGTCAAGGTGACCGAGAACGCCCCCGACAAGACGCGTTTCGCTGCCATGGCCAAGCGCCTCGCGACCGACAATGGCTCGTCGATCGTCGATCGCGCGCTGCAATTGCACGGCGGCTACGGCTATCTTCAGGATTACCCGATCGAGCGTTTCTGGCGCGACCTGCGCGTCCACTCGATCCTCGAGGGCACCAACCAGGTCATGCGGATGATCGTCAGCCGCGACATGCTGAGGCAGGAATGATCGGCGAAATCATCAGCCGCCGCGAAGGCGCGGTCGGCCGGATCACGCTCAACCGCGCCAAGGCGATCCACGCGCTGACCCAGGCGATGTGCGAAGCAATGAGCGCGGCGCTGCTCGAATGGCGCGACGACCCCGCCATCGAAACGGTGATCATCGATCACGCCCCCGGCACCCGCGGCTTCTGCGCCGGCGGCGATGTCGTGATGCTGGCGAAATCGGGCGCGGCGGGGGGCGAGGCTGCCGACGCCTTCTTCCACGCCGAATATCGCCTCAACCATTTGCTCTTCACCTATCCCAAGCCGACGCTGGCGATCATGGACGGGATCACGATGGGCGGCGGGGTCGGCATCGCGCTGCCCTGCACCCACCGCGTTGCCACCGAAAACACAAAGCTCGCCATGCCTGAAACCGGGATCGGCCTGTTCCCCGACGTCGGCGGCGGCTGGTATCTGCCGCGCCTGCCAGGCCGCGTCGGCGAATTCATGGCGCTGACCGGCGCCCGCCTCGACGGGGCGGAGTGCCACTGTCTCGGGCTTGCGACGCATTATGCTCGCTCGGCCGACATCCCGGAAATAGTCGAGCGAATCGTCGGTGCTCCCGCCCGCCTTGCCGGCGCGCTCGGCGCGGCCGCCGCCGTCCCGCCCGAAGCGCGCATCACCGCCAACAAGGTTGCGATTCAAAAATACTTCGCGTCGGACAGGCTCGAGGAGATCCTCGCCGCGCTCGACGCCGACGGCGGCGATTGGGCAACGACCGAAGCCGGCACGATCCGCACCAAGAGCTCGCTGTCGTGCAAGGTTTCGCTTCGTCTGATGGCCGAAGGAAAGCACCGCACCAGCTTTACCGAGGAAATGGTCGCCGAATACGCACTGGCGAGCCACGTCGCCCGCACCCACGACTTCCACGAAGGTGTCCGAGCGCTGCTGATCGACAAGACCGGCGCGCCCGACTGGCAGCCCGCAACCCCCGAGGCGGTCGACGACGCCATGCTCGACGCACTGTTCGGCCCCGCCGCGACCGCCTGGACTCCCTTCGCGAATACCGAGGTGCCCGCATGACCGACTACGAAACCATCCTCGTCGAACAGCGCGGCGCGGTGACGCTCGTCACGCTCAACCGCCCGCAGGCGCTCAACGCGCTCAACGCCGACGTGCTGCGCGATCTCATCGCCGCCTTCGCCGCCTATGACGCCGACCAAACCCAGCGCTGCCTCGTCCTGACCGGCTCCGAAAAAGCCTTTGCCGCTGGCGCCGACATCAAGGAAATGCAGGCTCGGAGTTTTGCCGACATGTACGGCTCGAACTTCTTCGCCGGCTGGGAAAAGGTCACGCGCACCCGCAAACCGTGGCTCGCGGCGGTGTCCGGCTTCGCGCTCGGTGGCGGCTGCGAGGTCGCCATGATGGCCGATTTCATCATCGCCGCCGACAACGCGAAATTCGGCCAACCGGAAATCAAGCTCGGCGTGACCCCCGGCATGGGCGGCTCGCAGCGCCTCACGCTTGCAATCGGCAAGGCCAAGGCGATGGAGATGTGCCTCACGGGCCGGATGATGGGTGCCGAGGAAGCCGAGCGCGCCGGGCTGGTCACGAAAGTCGTCCCCGCCGCCGACCTGCTCGACGAAGCGATGAAGACCGCGCAGGCCATCGCCGCCATGGCCCCGCTCGCGGCGATCGCCACCAAGGA
This sequence comes from Sphingomonas sp., assembly GCA_031394005.1. GTDB lineage: Bacteria > Pseudomonadota > Alphaproteobacteria > Sphingomonadales > Sphingomonadaceae > Sphingomicrobium. The sequence goes on along the minus strand of JANMWM010000109.1, from coordinate 826 downwards.
AATGGTCAACGCCGCTTTCGAAATGAGCCTCACCCAGGGCGTAAACTTCGAACGCCGCCTGTTCCACGGCCTGTTCGGCACCGCCGACCAGAAGGAAGGCATGACCGCCTTCGTCGACAAACGCCCGGGCAACTGGACCGGCCGCTAAACGAGACCAATCCACAAAAGACATAAAAAAGGCCCCGGGGATTTTTCCCCGAGGCCATTTTTTCTTCCGCGGATCGGATGGCCGCTTAACGCGACCTTCCTGCCCCCTTACATGCCCGAACCCGGACCGAAGGTGATTTCCACGCGACGGTTCTGCGGTTCGCGCACACCGTCTTCGGTCTGAACCAGCGGACGCTCTTCACCGAACGCCGAGGTCGAGATGGCGCCATCGGCGACACCGCGTCCGGCAAGGTAAGCCCGCGTCGCGTCAGCACGGCGCTGCGACAGGCCGACGTTATACGCTGCCGAACCCGAGCGATCCGCGTGACCAGCCAGCATCACCTGGGCCTGGCCGGTCTGCGCATAGGCAGCTGCGGCATTGTCGAGAATGGCGGCCGCTTCCGGCGTGATGTCCGACTTATCCCAGTCGAAGAACACGATGAACGGACCGGTCGCAACCACCGGCGGTGCCGGGCACGCTTCGGTGACCAGGATCACCTGACCATTCGGGCAGGTCTGGGTCGCCGGAGGAGGCGGTGGCGGCGGCGGCGGAGGAGGCGGAGGCGGAGGCGGAGGAGCGAAGTTGAAGATCAGGCTCGCCAACAAGCTGTGCGAACGCCATTTGGTCGTCAGTTGCGTCGTGCCGTCGTTGAAGTGGAGCTTCGCCGTATTGAAGAAG
>JANMWM010000078.1:0-21985 GCA_031394005.1 Sphingomonas sp. | reverse complement strand
AGCAGGCGATCTTGCTGAAATATTTGCCCGCCTGCACCGGGGTGACGTTGAATACCGCCTGACCCGTGATCGTCCGTGCGGTGAGGTTGGTGGCGTTATAGAAGATCTGGGTTTTCGCGCCCGGCTTGACCGAAACGCGCTCCTGCTCGGGCTCGAAGCGCCACGCAAGCTTGGGGTCGACATTGGCGTCGAAGCGCACCCCGACCTGTCCTTCGACCGCGCCGGGGGCCTGTCGCGCGCGTCCGGTCGTCCCGTCGAACCCGGTCGTTTCGCAGAACAGGCGGTAGAGCGGCACCGAGGCGAAAGCGAGCCCGACCATTGCCGCGACGAACAGTGCGGCGAGCAGTGCGACCCGCCGATTGCGGGTGTCGAGCGAGGCGGCAGGCGCGGTCACCAGTTGAGCTTGATCTTGGCGACAGAGATCATGAACACCAGCACGACGAAGCCGATCAGCAGAGACGCGGTGATCAGCGAGCGCTCGCGCTGGCGCTTTTGAACACGGTCCTCGGGACGCAGCAGCCGCCGTTTGAGCAGCCGCGCAGTCTCGATCTGGCGGGCGCGATACTCCTCGGGGGTTTCTCCAATCATCGCGTTCAACTCGTCAAGATCAACAGCCGATCCGCAACCAGCGCGCCGAACAGCGCGAACAGATAGAAGATCGAATAGGTGAACAACTGCTTTTCGGGCTTCATCGCCGCAGGATCGTCCGCGCGGTTAGCCAGCACGCGCATCGCCAGCAATGCGAAGATGGCGTTGAGCACGACCGCGGAGACACCATAGATCGCTCCGGTCAACCCGAGTGGCCACGGCGCGATCGCCGCGACGATCATTGGCGTGGTGTACAGCATGATGTGGCGACGAGTCGTGGTGAAGCCCGCCACGACGGGCAGCATTGGCACGCCGGCGGCGGCATAATCACTCTTAATGAACAGCGACAGCGCCCAGAAATGCGGCGGGGTCCACAGAAAGATGATGGCGAAGAGGAGCGCCGGGAGGGCGGTCACGTCGCCCGTCGCCGCGGCCCAGCCGATCAGGGGCGGGAAGGCGCCCGCCGCGCCGCCGATGACGATATTCTGCGCGGTCCGGCGCTTAAGCCATACCGTGTAGACGAGCACGTAGAACAGGATCGACACGGCGAGCACCGCGGCGGCGAACACGTTGGTCGCGAGGCCCATCAGCAGCACCGAGAAGGCGCCAAGCCCGACCCCGAAGTGGAGCGCGGTCTGTCGCTCAATCCGCCCGCCCGGCAGCGGGCGGTTGGCGGTGCGCTTCATCTGCGCGTCGATGTCGCTCTCATACCATTGGTTGAGCGCAGCGGCAGCACCGGCGCCAAGCGCGATGCACAGAATGGCGGTGAAGGCGAGCGCGAACGGCAACCGCACCGGCGCGGCGAGCAGCCCGCACAGGCCGGTGAAGACGACGAGGGTCATCACGCGCGGTTTAGTCAGCGCGAGAAGGTCGCGCCAATCGGCGGGCAGGCCTTCGGTCGCGATGGGGGTTGTTGCTTCGAGGCTGGTCACAGGCACGTCATAGAAGCTTGAAGGCAAAGTGCAAAGACCCGCAAGGCAGGCATTGCGTAGCGGAAGGGCGGAGCTAGCCTGCTGAAATGCTTGACCGACTTGCCTTCCTTGCCGCGCTCGCTGCCGTCCCGCTCGCCGTCCTGATCCCACTCCGATTACGGCCACCGCGCCGCACGAGGATCTCGTCAAGGTCTGAATCGAGACCAGCGAGGGGCGAATTACCGTCGCGCTCGACCGCGGCCGAGCGCCGCTGACGGTCGCCAACTTCCTTCATTATGTTGATTTGTCCCGCTACGAAGGCCAGAGCTTCTACCGCGCCATGCCTCACGATAAAGGCGGACTGATCCATGGCGGGATCACATCGGATGCGCGTCTGCTGTTCAAGCCGGTGGCGCATGAGCCGGCCTCGAAGACGGGTTTGCACAATGTCCGCTGCACGCTGGCGATGGCGCGGCTGGAGCCGGGAAGTGCGCGGAGCGACTTCTTCATTTTGACCGAGGATATTCCGGGGTTCGGCGCCGGAGCGACCGATCCGGGCTTCGCGGCGTTAGGGCATGTCGTCGATGAGATGAAGGTTGCCGACAAGATTTTTCACGACCCGCGATCGGCGACCAAGGGGGCGTAAGCGATGAAGGGGTAAATGTTGGAGCCAGCGGTGATAATCGCGCGGGTGGTTCGGGCGAAATAGGAGAACCGGGCCAGCGAATGTTCCGAATGTTCACGGTGACGTAGGTTAAGTTTCGGCGAGCGTTGGAGCGAATTTCGCTGGCCGGCCTGCGCTAAGAACAAGCTCGGTAGTCATCGCATGGGCTATGGGCTGTATGATAGCAATTTCTTAGTGCAGCGATTGGTGAGATGCGGGCATTTAGGAAAGTGAAGTCAGTGCCCCTGAAAGTTAGTCGGACTGGTGTAAGCCTCGCTGGAATGGCGTCTGCACTTTATGCCAATCCACAAAACATTCGGCCACTTCCGCAAGGCGCTAAGTTCCCACCAGCATAGCCGCCCGTAAACTGGGCAGAATTCCGTGTAGAACAAGACCCCTACAAGCCCAAACATTACAAACTCGGGCGACGCACCCATGCCGCTACAACTGCGGACCACGACCAACATCACCATAACGCAATAGACCCACAATCGCATCTGCTCGAGCGAGCGGGCAGACCTGAGCTTCATGGCAGCAGCTTAGATTAAAAGCTAAAGTCTGCAACTGGGTCAGAAGCGGCCGTTCGTGCCGCAGTCATCACGGAAGTAAATCCTGTGACGTCGATCGCGTTCGGCGACGCCGACCCTTCGGCCGGACTGCGGCTGCCCTACGAATAAGGCCGGGATCGCTTTCGCAATCCCGGCCTTATTTTTCGGCGCCTTAGTCGATTTTCGGCAGGGTTTCGAACTGATGGTACGGCGGCGGGCTGGACAGCGTCCATTCCAGCGTAGTCGCGCCTTCGCCCCAGGGGTTGTCGCCAGCCTTCTTGCCCGCCGCCAGAGACCAGAACAGGTTGACAAAGAACACTGCCATGCCGGCGACCGTGACCATATAGCCGTAAGTTGACACGACGTTCCACTTTTCGAATGCCGGGGTGTAGTCCGGGATCCGCCGCGGCATGCCGTCGAGGCCGAGAAAATGCTGCGGGAAGAAGGTGATGTTCACGCCGATGAACATCAGGAAGAAATGCAGCTTGCCCAGCGGCTCGTTCATCATTTTGCCGCTCATCTTGGGGAACCAGTAATAGAAGCCCGCGAAGAGGGTGAACACCGCGCCGAGGCTGAGCACATAATGGAAGTGCGCGACCACGTAATATGTGCTGTGCAGGTAGGTATCGACCCCGCCGTTCGAGAGCACGACCCCAGTCACGCCGCCAACGGTGAACAGGAAGATGAAGCCGATCGCAAACAGCATCGGCGTCTCGAACGTGATAGACCCGCCCCACATGGTGGCGATCCAACTGAAGATCTTCACGCCGGTCGGCACCGCAATGATCATCGTCGCCGCGGTAAAGTACATCTTAGTGTTCACGTCCAACCCGGTCGTGAACATGTGGTGGGCCCACACGACGAACCCGACTACCCCAATGGCGACCATCGCATAGGCCATTCCGAGATAGCCGAAGACAGGCTTGCGGCTGAACGTCGCGATGACTTGTGAGACAATGCCGAAGCCCGGCAGGATCATGATGTAAACCTCGGGATGGCCAAAAAACCAGAAAAGATGCGCGTAAAGGAGCGGGTTACCGCCGTTCGACGCATCAAAAAAGGCCGTGCCGAAGTTGCGGTCGGTCAGCAGCATTGTGATCGCGCCGGCAAGGACCGGGAGCGCCAGCAGCAGCAGAAAAGCGGTGACCAGCACCGACCACACAAACAGCGGCATCTTGTGCAGGGTCATCCCCGGCGCACGCATGTTGAAGATGGTAGTGATGAAGTTGATCGCGCCGAGGATCGAGCTTGCACCCGCGAGATGGAGCGCGAAGATCGCCATGTCGACCGACGCTCCGACCGAGCCTGAGGTCGAGAGCGGGGCATAGAGCGTCCAGCCGGTGCCGGCGCCGAGGCCGGGTCCACCCGAGACGAAGGTTGAGCCCATCAGAAGCAGGAAAGCCGGTACTAGCAGCCAGAACGAGATGTTGTTCATCCGCGGGAAGGCCATGTCGGGCGCGCCGATCATCAGCGGGACGAACCAGTTGCCAAACCCGCCGATCATCGCCGGCATGACCATGAAGAATACCATGATCAGTCCGTGGGCGGTAATCAGGACGTTCCAGTGATGAAGCTGCTCTTCGAAATTGGTCGAGCCGGCGCCCAGCGGCCATGCCTGGTTGAGGATCTGGATCCCAGGATGCATCAGCTCGGCGCGCATGATGCCCGAGATTGCGCCACCGATGACCCCCGCGGTGATTGCGAAGATCAGGTAGAGCGTACCGATGTCTTTGTGATTGGTCGACATGAACCAGCGCGCGAAGAACGCCGGCTTGTGATCGGCATCGTGATGCGCGTCGTGGCTGTCATGGTCGTGCGCCGTCAGCGTGCTTCCGCTAAGTGTGGGGCCGTCGACGGTCGGGGCGGTGGTGCTCATGGCTCTCGATACGCCTAATGATTATTGCTGGTCGTGCCCTGGCTGGGCGCGGTGGTGGGCTTGGCCGCCTGGACGGGAGCGGTCGGCTGCGCGGCCGAAGCGATCTGCGGGGCAGCGGCGGGCGGGGTGCCGCCCGGCGACAGCGGCGATACTGCGGTCGCGTCGGGACCGGTCGCCGGCTTGCTTGCGCTCGGCATCGTGCCACCCTTGGATGCGATCCACTTGGCATAGTCGGCGTCGCTGACGACCTCGACAGCGATCGGCATATAGCCGTGGCGCGCGCCGCACAACTCGCTGCACTGACCGAAATAGACGCCGGGACGATCGACCTTGACCCAAGTCTCGTTGAGCCGGCCCGGAACCGCGTCCATCTTGGTCCAGAAGGCCGGCACGGCAAAACTGTGGATGACGTCGGCACCGGTGATAATGAACTTCACCACACGATGGACCGGGATGACAATCCGTTCGTCGACGGCGAGCATCGGCGGGCCATCGGCGTCGGTGCGGAAGCGCTCGCCGGGCTTCACGTCCTTGGCTTCCTTGAGCATGTTCGAAGTGATCTCGAACCCGCCATTATCGGGATAGCTGTAGGTCCAGTACCACTGGTTGCCGACGACCTTGATCGTCACGTCGGCCTTGGGCGGCGAATATTGGTGACGCAGCAAGCGGATCGAGGGGATCGCAATCGCGACCAGGATCAGCACCGGAATCAGCGTCCAAGCCACCTCGAGGAACGTGTTGTGCGAGTTGCGCGACGGGGTCGGGTTGGCGCCGCGGCGGAACTTGATGATCGCGTAGGCGAGCAGCAGCAGCACGAAGATACTGATCGCGAAGCACAGTGGTACCAGCCAGTGGTTGTGGAAATTGGCCGCCTCGTTGCCGATCGAGGTGACCTGGTCTTGAAGACCGATGCGGCCATCGGGCATGCCGATGCCGGGGGTCGGGATGACTTCGGTCGGACCGGCGGGTTTGGCGGCGGCCGGAGCCACGGCTGTTGTCGCCGCAGCCGTCATTGGCGCGGCGGCGGGCGTTTGGGCGGCGGCCGGGCTCAAGGCGGCGGCCAGCGCGATCGCGATCCCCAAAATCTTCATCGTCACTCCGGCATGGCAAGCGCGCAGGTCGCGCGGGCGATCATATGGTCGGTGGCTCTATAGGCGGCGCCTTAGACGCCCTCAAGCGCATGTTCCAGCTTCTTTTCATGGGAATCGGGCCAGTTGAAGCCGCGCGGCTCGGGCCTTAAGGCGCTGCCAGCCGACTGGAGGGCGAGTCCGACGATGACCAACGATGAGGTACTGGCCGAATTCCGCGCCGCCGAAGCGCTGCTCGAAGGGCATTTCATCCTCTCATCGGGGCTGCACAGCCCGCGGTATCTGCAGTGCGCGCGAGTCTTGATGGACGGCGCGCGAGCTGAGCGGCTGGCGCGGGCGCTCGCCGCCAAACTGTCGCTCGAGGTCCGTGAAAGCATCGACGCGGTCGTCTCTCCCGCGATGGGCGGGGTGATTATCGGGCATGAGATGGGCCGCGCGCTCGGTGTCCCGGCGATGTTCGTCGAACGCCCCGACGGGAGCTTCCGCCTTCGCCGCGGGTTCGCGCTGAAGTCCGGCGCGCGCGTGCTGATGGTCGAGGATGTGGTGACAACCGGCCTGTCGTCGCGCGAGGCGATCAAGGCGATCGGCGAAGCCGGCGGTTCGGTCGTCGCCGCGGCGAGCCTCGTTGACCGTTCGGGTAGAAGTGTCGACCTCGGTGTCCCCTACACCGCTCTCATCCGTCTCGACGTGCCGACCTACCCCGCCGACGATCTTCCGGCTGAACTCGCCGTGATCCCCGGGGTCAAGCCCGGCAGCCGCGCGGCGTGACCGGCCGCCTCCGCCTCGGGGTCAACATCGACCATGTCGCGACGATCAGGAATGCGCGCGGGGGAGAGCATCCCGATCCGCTGCGCGCCGCCGAGGCCGCCGAGCGGGCGGGGGCCGACGGCATCACGGCGCACCTGCGCGAAGACCGGCGGCACATCACCGACGCCGACATCCACCGACTGATGGGGGGCATCGCCCTTCCGCTCAACCTCGAGATGGCGGCGACCGACGAGATGCTCGCGATCGCGCTCGCCCATCGTCCGCACGCGGCATGCATCGTCCCCGAAAAGCGCGAGGAGCGGACCACCGAGGGCGGGCTCGATGCCGCTGGCCAATTCGCCGCGCTGGTGCCGATCGTCGACCAGCTGGGCGCCGCGGGGATCCGCGTCAGCCTGTTCATCGAACCCAGTGAGCGGCAAGTCGACGCCGCCTTGCGCCTGGGAGTGCCGGTGATCGAGTTACACACCGGGCGCTTTGCCCATGTCGCGGGAGAGGATCGGCCGGTGGAGCTGAGACGACTCGCCGACGCCGCCGCGCTTGCCGCCAAGAATGGCATCGAGCCCCACGCGGGGCATGGGCTGACCTTCGACAATGTCGTCCCCGTCGCCGCGATCCCGCAGATAGCGGAGCTTAACATCGGGCATTTCCTAATCGGCGAGGCGATTTTTACGGGGCTTGAGGCGAGCGTCGCTCGCATGCGGAGTCTGATGGATAGCGCGCGTTGATTGTCGGGATCGGATCGGACCTTTGCAACATCGAGCGAATCCAGGCTTCGCTCGATCGCTTCGGCACTCGCTTCCTCAACCGGGTCTTCACCGACACCGAGCGCGCCAAGGCCGAGCGGCGGCCGTTCACTCGCGCCGGGACGCTGGCGAAACGGTTCGCCGCCAAGGAGGCCTTTTCCAAGGCGGTCGGTACCGGCTTCAAGCGCGGGGTGTTCATGAAGGACATCGGCGTGGTCAACGCCGCTTCGGGCGCGCCGACGCTGGCGCTGACCGGCGGCGCGCGCGCCCGGCTTGACGCGCTCGCGCCCCCGGGCCACGCCATCGAGGTTCACTTGACGATGACCGACGATCATCCCTGGGCGCAGGCGTTCGTCATCCTGTACGCGCGAAAACTGGAGTCAGAATGAGCGACAGCGTCGACAGCCCGGCCGAAGTCAGCGATCCGGTTCCGCCCCACGCCGCGCCGGTAAAGCGCGAGGAGAGCGTGCTGTGGCGCGAGATCAAGGGGCTCGCCTGGGTCCTGATCGCGGTGCTGGCCTTCCACAGCTTCATCGCCAAACCTTTCTATATCCCGTCGGAATCGATGATGCCGATCCTGCTCAAGGGCGACCGGCTGGTGGTCAGCAAATATCCCTATGGCTGGTCGTGGGTGTCGGCCAGCTTCCATGTCTTCCCGCACTGGAGCGGGCGACTGTTCGGCCAAATGCCCAAACGCGGCGACGTCGTCATCGTGACCCCGCCGGGGCAGAGCGACGACTATATCAAGCGCATCATCGGGCTTCCCGGCGACACCATCGAAGTGCGCGGCGGAAGACTGATCCTCAACAATGTGCCCGTAAAGGCCGAGTTCCGCCCCCCGGCGATGATCCCGGTTGATGTTAATGCGCCGTGCGCGATCGACCAGTTTCCGGGCAATTTGGTCGAGGCAAGTGACGGCCGCCAGTTCTGTCGCCTGCCGATTGTTCGCGAGACGCTGCCCGATGGCCCGACTTATGACACGGTCGAATTGGGCCGCAGTCCGGGCGACGAATATGGTCCGGTCACCGTCCCCGCTGACCATGTTTTCCTGATGGGTGACAACCGTGACCGCAGCGCCGACAGCCGGTTCGCTCTCGGCCCCCCCGATAATGGACTTGGCGGGCCGGTGCCGTGGGAGAATTTGGGAGGCCGCGCCGAGTTTCTGACCTTCTCGCTCGATGGCGCTGCGGCGTGGCTGAACCCGATCAGTTGGTTCCGCTCGCTGCGCCCCGACCGCGCCGGGCACAGCCTGCGTGGGGCGAAAGGCTAGCCTTGGCGGGCGAGCCGATCGCGCCCATCCTTCCCGAGCCGCACGTGGAGCGGCCCGGCCCCGCCGAGTTCAGCGATCCGGTCATCCGAACCGAGATCAAGCGCGCTGGGGTGTGGGTGGCGGTGGTGCTGCTCGCGGTCGGCGCCGTCACGCTTGCCCAGCCGTTGATGCTGATCGTGGGTGGGCTGGTATTCTCGGTGATCCTCGACGGCGCGACGCGGCTTTTGGGACGTGTTTTGCCGGTCCGGCGCGGTATCCGCCTGCTGATCGTGATCCTCGCCAGCCTGTCGTTTTTCGCGTGGGTCGGATGGTTTGCCGGAACGACGCTGGCCGCGCAGGCCGAGGCGCTGCGGCATGTCGTTACCGTGCAGGTCGACCGGTTGCTTGCCTGGGCGGTCGGGGTCGGGCTGATGCCGAACGGCGCCTCGCTCAATCTCCCCGCCGAACTTTCGGGGTCGATCGGGCGACTGACCAGTGCGGTGCGCGATTCGGTCGGAGTCGTGACGAGCGGGATTTTGATCCTCGTGCTCGGCGGTTTCATCGCCGGTGAGCCGCACCTTTATGGCCGCGGGGTCGCGTGGATGCTCCCTATCCGTCACCGCGAGCGATTCTACGCGATCACCGCGCGGATCGGCGCGACGCTTCGCCGGCTGCTTGCCGGGCGATTCATCGGCATGGCGTTCGAGGGATTGCTGACGTTCGTCCTGCTGCGGCTCGGCGGAGTGCCGATGGCGGCGCTGCTCGGGCTCATCACTGGGCTGTTTGCATTCGTCCCCAATGTTGGGGCGATCATTTCGGGCCTGCTGATGATTGCGGTCGGGTTCAGCGCCGGGTCGAACCAGGGGCTATGGGCGGTGGTCGTCTATTTCTTCGTCCACAATTTTGAAGGCTATGTCGTCATCCCCTACGTCGCGCGCCGCACGGTCGACCTCCCGCCGGCACTGGTCCTCGCGGCGCAGCTGATCATGGGGGCGTTGTTCGGGATTTTGGGCCTGCTGTTCGCCGACCCGGTGCTAGCGGCGCTTAAGGTCACGCTGGAGGGGTTGAGCCGAATGCACGCGGGCGAATCGCTGACCGCGCCGGATGAGGCGATCGACTAGCGCGGCTGGGGAACGCCCTGTTGCTGCTGCGCCGCGGCCATCAGCGCCGCGTTGGGCACCAACTCGACGATCTCGACATCGAAGTCGAGGTCGGCGTTAGGAGGGATCGGCGCGCCGCGCGGCGGGGTCGCGCCATAGGCCATCGAGGAGGGGATGTGGACGCGGTACTTGCCGCCCTTCTTCATCGCAGTCAGCGCGCGGCTGAAGCCGGGGATGACCTGTGCGGGGAGCATCGGCACGGGTTCACGGCCGGCGTTCGAATCGAACATCGTCCCGTCGGCGAGGCGGCCTTATAATTAACCATCACGCCGTCGTTGAGCGTGACATTGGGGCCGTGCCCGCGCTTGACCGTGCGGACGATCAACCCGGCGCCAATGTCTTTGCCGCGCATCCGCCCCGCGCCGGCCCAAGCGAGCAGGAGGCCCGCCGCGACGAGCAGCGCGACGCCGAGCCACAGCTTAGCCAGGCTGCCGCGCTTGAGCGGCTGGATCGGGACTGCGGTTATCGTCGACATCGACACGCCTCCGATTCGAGAACCTTACTTGACGCCTTCACGCTCGGCGCGCTTGCGCTCGAGCTTGCGGGCGCGGCGGATTGCGGCGGCGCGTTCGCGGGCGCGGCGTTCCGACGGCTTTTCGTAATGCCGGCGAAGCTTCATCTCGCGATAGACGCCCTCGCGCTGCAGCTTCTTCTTGAGCGCGCGCAGCGCCTGGTCGACGTTATTGTCGCGAACGATGATTTGCATAAAAGCCGCTTCACTCCTTGAACCCATTCTCCCCAATGGAAGAACCGGGCAGCATTGCCACCTCGTCCCGCGCCGTGCGGAACGCAAATGGCAACGCCAATGAACATTGTTCACCGGGAGCAAAGCCCCAAGATGATCGCGCGCCCCTAGCAGCCCGCGATGCGACATTCAAGACTGTGCCCGCCTAGGGCAGAGCAGCGGCAGATCGAATCGGTAACCATTTCGATTCGATCCCGGACTTACGATGAGACGAGCCGATCAAGCGACGAAGGTGCGGATTCTATAGCCGGTCGTATCTGCGGTTAAGCAATTCCATGCTATAAAGCCTACTTTCCGGAGGGCGGATATGTCATTGAATCGGCGTGAAATGTTAAGGTTTGGTGCGATCGGAGGGGGCGGCTTGATGCTCTCTTCCGCGGCAAGCAGCGTCAGCCTGCCGTCGCTGGTTTTCCGCACCCCGCCTCCAACCGCCGACCCGCTTTCGCCGTTCGCCGCCAAGCCGGTCGCGCCTGCCGGGATCGATCCCAAGCTCTTCGCGAAGGCGAAAGCCGCGCTCGATTCGCGACCGTGGATCGCGCACCGCGACGTCATCGGCATCGTTGATTTCTCCTCGCCGTCGGCCGATCCGCGCTTCCATCTCGTCGACTTGCTAAGCGGCTCGGTCGAAAGCCACCGTGTCGCACATGGCCGCGGTTCGGACCCCGACCACTCGGGCTACCTCGAGCGTTTCTCGAACGATTTCGGCTCCTACGCGAGCTCGAACGGCGCCTATGTCACGGGCGACACCTACGACGGCAAGTACGGCAATTCGATGAAGGTGCGCGGACTCGACTGGACGAACAGCAACGCCGAGAGCCGCGCCATCGTCATCCACAATGCTTGGTACGCTGAGGACGAGGTCGCGCGCGACTTCGGCAAGCTCGGCCGCTCGGAAGGCTGCTTCGCCTTCAGCCGGGCGAACCAGTGGAATGTCATGAGCCGGCTCGCCAACGGGCGAATGATCTACGCCGACAAGCTGGCCTAACGCTTGCTTCTTTTGCTAGGATGCAGGCATGCAGACCCGCATCGATGCGCTCCTGACCGGCAAGGTCGATCCCGGTTTCGCCCCCGGTCGCGATGGCAGCGCGATCAATAAACGCTCGGTCGAGGCCAGGCTCACGGTAACGCGGCTGGGCATCGACGGGGACGAGCAGGCCGACCTCAGCGTTCATGGCGGGATCGCCAAGGCAATCCACCATTATCCTTATGACCATTATAGCGATTGGCGGCCCGAGCTGGGCGACTTGTCGCGGCTCGTAATGGCGGGAGCGTTCGGTGAGAATATCTCGACCAGCGGGTGGACCGAGACCGATGTTTGCCTCGGCGACCGCTTCCGAATGGGCACGGCGCTGGTCGAGATCGCGCAGGGGCGGCAGCCGTGCTGGAAGCAGGCGCATTTTCTCGGCGTGCCGGATCTGGTCGCGCGGATGGTCAAGACGGGGCGGACAGGCTGGTACTATCGAGTGGTCGAGGAGGGTGAGGTCGCGGCGGGGGATCAGCTCACGCTGATCGATCGCCCGCTTCCGCTATGGCCGGTCGCGCGGCTGTTCAAACTGCTGATCGGCGGGGGTTATCGCGGCGAGGGAGCGGCGCTGCGCGAGCTTGCGGCGCATCCGGTACTTGCCGAGGAGTGGCGCAGCCGAGCCGCTCACCTCGCCTCCTAACGGCGCGCGCGGGCAGCTTTAGCGCGGGCAGGGATAGTTGCGCTCGAACACCGCGCGCATCGCCGCCTTGATGTCCATCTGCGCCAGCTCGGCGCGGGGGATGGCGTGCATGCCGACGAGCAATTCGCGTGCGCCAAGATATTTGGTAGCGGGCGCGCACCATGGCGTCGGATGATGTGCCGCCATTGCCCTGGCATGTTCATCGTGAAGCTCGTCGCCCGCCTCCTCAGCGACGAACTGCAATTTCTTGAGGTCGGATGAGAATAGCGCGAAGGGCCCCTTGGCGCGCAGACTGTCTGCTTTCTTTAGGAACAGCGCGGCAGGCATTCGTGCCGCGGCGGGCACTGTCATCAGCATGAACGTGCCGGCCAATGCCAGATAATGATACCGCAATTCCGATCTCCCGCCCCTCGATGCTTGTTCGTCAGGTGGCGCCTTTTTGCAACGGGGATCGGCAAGGATATTTGCGTTCGAGCACCAATCGCAACACGTCTTTCGTATCGGTCGTCGCGCGGCGGCTCGGGGGGACGGCGCGGAGTGCGGCGAGATATTCGATCTTGTTGACGCGCGGCTTGTCGGCCAAGGGTGGGCAGAAGAGGGTGCGTTCGTGACGCGCCTTGGCCTGGGCAAATTCGAGCTTCAGCTCGTCGCCGTTCGATTCGACGAGTCGTTTCAGCCGGTAGAAGTCGGGCGACAGCAGCGCGAACGGGCCGCGGCGGAGCAACGTGTCAACACGAACGAGGAAATGGGCGACGTCCTGCGCGCTGGCGGCGGTTATCGGGGCAGTGATGAACAAGGCGCCCAGCAAGATCTTCTTCAGCACGTCATCTCCATTGCTCGATCGACGGGACCAACGCCCGGTAGGGCGGTTTTGGTTCGGCCGATGAACGGGGGATGGTGATCAGGCCACCGCACAACCGATTCCTTGCCTCACGCCCCCGCGGGTGCCGGTCCGCCGACCGCGCTCGGTCGCCGACTCTTGGGGATTGACGAGCCCGCCGTCGGGAGGAACGGCTTCGACGCGCCGCCGCGGTCGATCGGGCTACCTTCAAGGATGGTCTTGATCTCGTCGCCCGACAGCGTCTCATATTCGAGGAGGGCCTTGGCAAGCGTGTGAAGCTCGTCCTGATGCTCGGTCAGTAGGTGCTTGGCGCGGTCGTAGCCGGCGTCGACGATTCGGCGGATCTCGGTGTCGATCGCCTGCGCGGTCTCGTTCGACATCGACATGTTCTGCTGGCGAGAATAGCCGAGGAACACTTCTTCCTCGCCTTCCGAATACATCAGCGGCCCGAGCGTGTCGGACATGCCCCAGCGCGTGACCATGTCGCGCGCTAGCTTGGTCGCGTACGAGATGTCCGACGAGGCGCCCGACGATACCTTGTCATAGCCGAAGATGACTTCTTCGGCGACGCGCCCGCCCATCGAGACGGCGAGGTTGGCGTACATCTTGTCGCGGTGATAGCTGTACGAGTCCCGCTCGGGCAGGCGCATCACCATGCCGAGCGCGCGGCCGCGCGGAATGATCGTCGCCTTGTGGATCGGGTCCGACGCGGGCTCGTGGATCGAGACGATGGCGTGGCCAGCCTCGTGATAGGCGGTCATCTTCTTCTCGTCGTCGGTCATGACCATCGATCGGCGCTCGGTGCCCATCATGACCTTGTCCTTTGCCTCCTCGAACTCGCTCATCGCGACGAGGCGCTTGCCGCGGCGGGCAGCGAGCAGCGCGGCTTCGTTGACGAGGTTGGCAAGGTCGGCGCCCGAGAAGCCGGGGGTGCCGCGTGCGATAACTCGCTTGTCAACGTCGGGGGCAAGCGGGACCTTTTTCATGTGAACCGCGAGAATCTGCTCGCGACCGTCGATGTCGGGGCGCGGGACGATCACCTGGCGATCGAAGCGGCCGGGCCGGAGCAACGCCGGGTCGAGCACGTCGGGACGATTGGTCGCGGCGATGATGATAATGCCCTCGTTGGCTTCGAAACCGTCCATCTCGACGAGTAGTTGGTTGAGCGTCTGTTCGCGCTCGTCATTGCCGTTGCCGAGGCCGGCGCCGCGATGACGGCCAACGGCGTCGATCTCGTCGATGAAGACGATACACGGCGCCGATTTCTTGGCCTGTTCGAACATGTCGCGGACGCGAGACGCGCCGACGCCGACAAACATCTCGACGAAGTCCGAGCCCGAGATGGTGAAGAACGGCACGCCAGCTTCGCCGGCGATGGCGCGGGCGAGAAGGGTCTTGCCGGTGCCAGGCGCGCCGACGAGCAGGGCGCCCTTGGGGATCTTGCCGCCGAGGCGGGCGAAACGACCCGGGTCCTTGAGATATTCGACGATTTCCTCAAGCTCTTCGCGGGCTTCGTCGATGCCAGCGACGTCGGCGAAGGTCACGCGGCCTTCCTTTTGCGTGAGCATGCGTGCGCGCGACTTGCCAAAGCCCATCGCGCCCGAGCCCGAATTCTTCTGCATTTGGCGGAAGACGAAGAAGCTGACCCCGAGGATGAGGAGGAAGGGCAGCGACTGGTAGAGGATGAGGGTCAGCAGCGACGACTGCTCCTCGGCCTTGACCTGGACCGCGACATTCTTGGCGATCAGGCGATCGGAGACGTTGGCATCGGTCGGGGCGACGGTGCGGAAAGTCTGGCCGTTGGCGAGCTTGCCGCTGATCACCGCGCCGCTGCCGGCCGAGGAGGTCGCCATGGTTACACCGCGGACATTGCCCTCGTCGACCTGCTTGACGAATTCGGAATAGGCAAGCGGTTGTCCGGCGGCGGCATCGCGCCCGCCGTCGATCATTTGCACGAACAACACGAGCCCGAACAGCACGCCGACCCAGATCAGCAGTGACTTGGTCCAAGCATTGGGCTTCTTGTCGTTCATCGGGATCGTCCTTGGTGAGCCGTCATATTCGTACCTCTAAGATAAGCCGATCCACCTTAATGACAATGATACAAGCACCTTGAGTTGACGCGATTGACGCATTCGAAACGCGAATCGGTCAGTTTAATCAGTTTTCGCTCCCGCGTTCCGTCTTTGTAAAAGTTGAAGGGCAAGGCCGATCACCGTGCCGACGACGATGGCAATGGTGAGATCGGCGAAGACGGTGAGGATTGCGGTCAGCAGCAGCAGGGCCAGCTCGGACTTGGGTAGCCGCAGACGCTCGGGCCAGCGATGCGGCTCGCTCATCGTCCACGCGGTCACAATCAGCAGCCCGGCCAGCGCGGGCAAGACGAGCGCTCCAGCGAGCGGGGCAGCGAAGAACAGCGCCGCGAAGATTGCCAGTGCGTGGATCATGCCGGCCACCGGCGTGCGGCCGCCAGCGTTGACGTTGGTCGCGGTGCGAGCGATTGCGCCAGTCGCGGGCAATCCTCCGAACAGCGGCGAGGCAATGTTGGCGACGCCTTGCGCAATCAGTTCGGCGCTGGAGCGGTGCGCGGCGTCGATCATCCGATCCGCGACGATCGCGGACAGCAGCGATTCAATGCCGACGAGGAAGGCAATCGTCAAGGCGGGCACGATGAACTCGGGCATTTTCGCCATGTCGATGGCCGGCAGGTGGGGCGCGGGCAGGCCTCCGTGAAGAGCGCCATAATGTCCCGCAACAGTCTCGATCGAGGGCAAGGTGAAGTGGGCAGTGACGCTGGCCACCACGACCACCACGACTTGCCAAGGGATTTTCGGCATGATCCTGCGCGTGACCAAGATCGCGGCGACACAGCCAACGCCGAGCGTCAACGCAATCGGGTCCAGCGTGCCCCTCATCGTCCATAGACCAGTGACTTTCGGAAGGAAGTCGGCGGGAAGTGCGGCGCCTTTCATGCCCGCCAGATCCTTGATCTGACTGACCGCGATGACGATCGCGATACCGATGGTGAAGCCTTCGATGACGGCAACCGGGACATGGCGAATGAGGCGCCCGACCCCGAGCACCCCGGTGACGAGCAGGATGGCGCCGGCCATCAAAGTCGCCTGAAGCAAGCCATCGAACCCGTGGGCTTGGATTATGCCATAGACGACAACGATGAAGGCCCCGGTCGGCCCCCCGATCTGTACGCGGCTGCCCCCCAGCGCGGAGATCAGGAAACCCGCGACGACGGCGGTAACCAGGCCGGCAGCCGGTGGAGCGCCCGAGGCGATGGCGATGGCGATGCTGAGCGGCAGGGCGACCAGTGCAACGGTCAGCCCGGCAAGCGCATCCGCGCCGAATTGGCGGGGGGTGTAGCCGACGATTGTAGTGAGGATCTTTGGCTTCAAGGAAGGACGAGTAGGGGAATTACACTCGGGCAACCATAGCTGGTCGATCAAGCTAGCTTAACGAACGGAATTACCGCTCCGCTCCAGTGCGCTCCAGCCGAGTACGAGCCAGCCGCCGATCAGGAGGAGGCCGCCGATCGGGGTGATCGCGCCGAGCCAGCGGGGGAGGCCGAGCGCCATCAGATATAGGCTAGCTGAAAAGATAATCGTGCCGAGCGCGATGCAGCCGGCGGCGACGGGGGCACGGCGGAGGGGGAGGGTTGCAATCACGAGCAGCGCGATCGCGTGGCCGAGCTGGTACTGCGTTGCGGTTTGCCACCAGCCGAGTTGCTGCGCGCCGAGGGTCTGGCGCAGGGCGTGGGTACCGAATGCGCCCAGCATCACCGCCGAGGCGCCGAGGAGCGTGGCGGTGAGGAGGATGGCGCGGTTGGGGTGGGCGACCACGCGCTTCTTATTGCGCCGGGACGAGGGTGGTGAAGGCGGTGCGGACACTGGCCGAGAAGCGGTCGTAGATGGCGCGCGCGGCCTCGGCGATGCCGGTCTGGCGCTCGCGTCCGCCGCGGGCAAAGACGACAAGGGCGACGCGGTGGCCGTCGGGCATGGTAATGAAGCCGACGTCGTTGGTAACGCCGTCGAGCGTGCCGGTCTTGTCTTCGACGCGGGTTCCCGCAGGGAGGAGCGCGCGGATGCGGCGGGTGCCGGTCTTGCAGCGGCTCATCAGCTCGAACAGGACGGAGCGGCTGTCGGCCTTGAGGACGTTGCCGCTATCGAGCTTGTGCAACAACTTGACCATCGCAGTGGGCGTGGCGACGTCCTTGCGGTCGGCGAGATGGCCGCGTTCGCGCAGCAATTGCGCGATGGTCCGGTCCATGCGGATGCCGGTCAGCTCGTTGAAGGTCAGCCATTGCTGGATGGTAGTGGGCCCACCCAGGTTGGCGAGCAGCTGATCGGTGGCGATATTGTCGCTACGGGTGATCATCAGCTCCATCAGCTTGGCGGCGGAGCGGCCGCCGATGATGTCGTCGAGCTTGCGGCGGCCGTGGTCGACCTGGGCGAGGTAAGCGGCGGCGATGGCGACCTTGACCGTGCTGGCCATCGGGAAGGGGGTATCGCCGTTGACCGTGACGGTCGAGCCGTCGCGAAGGTCGATCGCGGCGATGCCATATTCGCCGGGGCGCGCGGCGATGAGGCTGGTCAGCTGGCGCTCCAGACCGACGAGCGCGGGCGAGCTGGCCGCGAGCGCCGGCTGGGCCAAGGGGGTGAGGAGCAGGCCGGCGATCAGGGTCAGGCGCATACATGGTCCTCGAAGTGCGTTGCCACGGCGCGAATATCTGCCGTAGCACGACTTGCTCGGTCCTGAACGTGAGATGGTCAACAAATAGTTTCGATGGCTAGTCGATTGCGGCGAGTGGCTAGTCAGTCGCGGCGAGCGCGGGACGGGGCGGGGGCGAGGGTCCAGCAGAGGCCGCCGGTGAGCTTCAATCCCGACAGGGTGACGGTGGCGCCGCTGGTCAATGCGTCGAGCGCGCGGACGAGATCGGGGCCGCGGGGCGGCGGGGCGGCGAGCGCGGTGAAGGCCGCGAGAAGCAGGCGGCGCTGGAGCTCTCGCGGGAGGTTTTCGGGATCGAGGGTGACAATATTGCCGCAGTGGGTGAGGCGGTCGGCTTGCGCCAAGGACCAGTCGAGCGCGTCGTCCGCATCGCGCAGCCAGGCGGCGCTGGCGGCGAGGCGCTCGGGGTTAAGCGGGGCGTGGGCGAGCCAATCGCGCAGGCGGGCGCGGTCGTGGCGGGGGTCGCGGTTGGAGGGGTCGTCGAGCGCCGCCAAGCTGGCGGCGGTGACAATCGCTTCGAGCTCGGTCTTGCGCCAGGCGAGGAGTGGGCGGACTAGCAGAATTCCGGGGGTGAGGGCGCGCGACGGGCGGGCGCCTGCCAGACCGGAAACACCCGAACCGCGAGCGAGGCGCATGAGCAGGGTCTCGGCCTGGTCGTCGGCGTGGTGGGCGGTGGCGATGGCGGTCAGGTCACGCTCGGCTGCCCACGCGGCGAGCAGGGCGTAGCGTTCGTCGCGGGAGCGGGCCTGCACGTTGGCGGTCGGGGGGTCGGTCCAGCGCGCGGTAAGGATGGTGTGGGGAACGGCGATCGCCTCGCAGATCGCGGCGACCGCTTCGGCCTCGACGCGGGAGGTGGGGCGGAGGCGGTGGTCGACGGTCGCGGCTTCGACCTCGCCGGGGCGTGCGGCGGCGGTGAGGAGGAGCAGGGCGAGGCTGTCGGGGCCGCCCGAGACGGCGATGCCGACGCAGCCGGTGGGCGTGAGTTGGCCGAGGTCAGCGGCGAAGCGCTCCGCCTTGCCCGGCGTCATAGTGCTACCTGCACGCCGCCTGGGCGCGGGCGGCGGGGACCATCGCGGCGAGCGCGGGGCGAAGGGTCGCGCCGTAGACTTCGGTAAGCTCGGCATAGGCCTTGCAAGCCTGGCTAGTCTGACCGAGCTTCACCAGCGACTGGCCAAGGTAGAACAGGCTGTCGGGCGCGCGCTCGCCCTTGGGGTTGCCGCGGTAGTTGGCGAGGAGGACTTCGGCGGCGGCGCGCGGCTGGCCCTTGTCGAGCAAGGCGCGGCCGACGAGGTTGTTGGCCCAGCTGACGCGGCGGTGACTGGGGAAGCTCGATGCCATCACGCGAAGCTGGGTGATCGCCTGGTCGTAATGCTTGGCGTTCCACAGGTCGAAGCCGGCGACATAGGCGGCCTCGCCGGCGCCGCCCAAGCTGGTCGCGGCGGGGGGTGCGGCGGTGACGACGGGTGCGGGAATGGGTTGGGGGGTGAAGACGGGCAGCGGGGCGGCTTCGCTGGAGGTGGCGGGGAGCGTGGTGCCGCCGGCACCGACCTCGATCGCCTTGAAGCGCTGGTCATTGTCGGCGCGCAGCCGGGCGAGATCGGCCTCGATCACGCTCAGCCGATGCGTGTTTTCCTCCGAGGAGCGGACGAGATCGGTCATCTGCCGCTCGATCGTATCGAGGCGGTTGGTGAGCGCGGTAACGGTTTCCTGAGGCGCCGCGGGGGCGTCGGTAAAGCCCGCCGTGTCAGCCGGCTGGCCCTTGGGAAAGACGGAGCGCTGGACTTGCCTGACCTGGCGCTCGAGCCGCTCGATACGCTGCTCGGGGGTGACCGGCTCGCGCGCGTCCGCGGCGGCGAGCGGAGTGAAGGCGAGAGCAAGGAGCAAAAGAGAGCGCAGGAGCATGGTGTCGGTCCGAATCTGTGCAGTCATGGTGATGAGGCCGGCTTGCTGTCGCGGCGACGAATTATTGGCCATTGCCGGGCACGGCGGACGGACTTAGCGTGCCCGTCGCGGTCGTGTCACTACCCTTGGCGAGGTCGGCGGGGAGCAGGCTGACCTTCGACACCGGGCGGCCGGGTTTGCCGATCGCCGGGACGTCGCGGCCATTGACGGTGATCTTGAGCCCCTCGGGGCGGCCGGCGTCGAGAAGCGGGGCGGTCGCGGTGGTGGGGAGGTCGAAGCGCTCGCCGGGCGCCAGGTCGCCGATCTTAAGCGTCTGGCCACCGTCGCGAACGCGGATCCAGACGGGCGCATTTATTGCGGAGATCGAAACGGGACCACTGGTCGGAGGAGCCTGGATCGCCGGGGCGGCGGCGGGGGCGGGGGTCGGCGAGGGCGCAACCTCGGCTTGGGGAGCGAGCGTCGCGGCCGGCTCGAGTTGCCGACTCCGAAAGTAATTGAGCAGTGCGAGTAGCAGGAGCACGGCGACGACCGCGCCGACGATCAACCACTTAGGCATTGAACGCATGGGGTCGGCGGGCTGGAACACCTCGGGCTGGATCGAGACGGGACGCGTGCCGCCCATTTCGGAACGTAGCTGGTCGGCGATCTCGGCGCGGTCGAGGCCGACAACGGTCGCGTAATTCTTGGCGAAACCGATCGAGTAGGTCGGAGCGGGGAGCGTCGACCATTCGCCCGCCTCGAGCGCGGCGAGGTGGCGGATCGGGATGCGGGTCTGCGTGGCGATCGCGTCGAGGGTCAGCCCCTGCGCCTCGCGCGCGGCGCGCAATCGTTCGCCCACGGTCTCGCTCGCCCCGATTTCCTCAACGTCGTCCATGCGTATCCCCTCAGCGCCCGCTTGTCCTAGCGCGGCGCGCCAGTGTCAACACGGGTCAAGCTCTCAATCGACCGCCGCGCCGTGCTTTTTTGCCCAGTCGGTGAGGGTCTTGCGCATGTTTTTGGGTGGCCTGACGAGGAGCTCGGTCATTTTGGCGCGGATCGCGGGGGCGTCGATCGATCGGACCATGGCCTTGACCGGGCCGATAGCCGCCGGAGTGATCGAGAAATGCTCGATGCCGATGCCGATCAGCGCCATGGCTTCGAGCGGACGTCCGCCCATCTCGCCGCAGATGCGGACGGTGACACCGGCCGCTTTTGCCTGGTTGGTGACGCGGCGGATGAAGCGCAGAATCGCAGGACTGAGCCAGTCATAGCGCGCGGCGAGGCGCGGGTCGGCGCGGTCGGCGGCGAACAGGAATTGGGTGAGATCGTTGGTTCCGATCGACAGGAAATCGATGCGGGGCAAGAGGATATCAAGCATTTCGGCGAGGCTCGGCACTTCGAGCATCGCGCCATATTCGATCCGGGTGGGGAGCAACCGCTTGGCGTTCTTCGCCCATTCAAGCTGTACCTCGAACAATGCGCGCGCCTCTTCATATTCCCACGGCTCGGAGACCATCGGGAACATGACGCGCAATACTCGGCCTCCCGCCGCCTCGATCAGCGCGCGCGCTTGGGCCTTCATCAGCGTCGAGCGTTCAAGGCTGAGGCGGAGCGCGCGCCAGCCCATGGCGGGGTTCTCGCTCTGGTCGCGATGGTCCTGCAGGTAGGGCAGCGCCTTGTCGCCGCCGATGTCGAGCGTGCGAAAGACGACGGGGCGGTCGCCGGCGTTGTCGAGCACGCTCTTGTAGAGCCGCTGTTGGCTTTCGCGGCCGGGGAGGGTCGCGGCGATGAGGAACTGGAACTCGGTTCGGAACAGACCGATGCCGTCGGCCCCGGTGATGTCGAGCTGAGCGGCATCGTCGGCGAGCCCGGCATTGACCATCAGCGTGATGCGCGTCCCGTCCTTCGTTTCGGGCGGCAGGTTGCGGATCGTGGCGAATTCAGCGCGTCGGCGCTGGCTGAGCGCCATGCGCGTGTCGAACTGGCTGTTCAGCGGGCGCGTCGGGCGGACGACGACAGTGCCGAGATCGCCGTCGACCAGCACCGTGTCTCCCTCGCTGGCGACGTGGCGGATATCGGCGACGCGGCCGACGACGGGGACGCCCATGGCGCGCGCGACGATGGTGACGTGGGCGTGCCCGTCGTCGGCCGCCTCAACGACATTCGCCACATCGCCAATGAGGGCGACACCGTGCTGGTCGACGGCGACCTCGGCACCGTCGTCGTCCGTCCGACGCGCAGCCTGACCAACCAGTTCGAAAACCGCATGGCGACCAGCCAGCGGCGCCGCGCCGAATTCGCCGCAATCCGCAATCTGCCGCCCCAGACAAAAGACGGCACGCGGATCACGCTGATGGTCAATGCCGGGCTCGCCGACGATGCCGCCCAGATCGCCATTACCGGCGCCGACGGGATCGGCCTGTTCCGCACCGAATTCCAGTTCCTCATCGCCGCCACCCTGCCCGGCCGCGAAAGCCAGCAGCGGCTCTACAAGAGCGTGCTCGACGGCGCCGGGGACAAGC
>JANMWM010000071.1:0-2160 GCA_031394005.1 Sphingomonas sp. | reverse complement strand
GGTACCAGCACGACCGACCGCGCATCGCCCCGCGCTTCGAGCGCCGCACGAATGGCGAGAATTCCGCATAGCTCGCCATGCGCACCGGCCTTGGGGCTCATCGCCACCGCGTTCATGCCCGTCAGCGTGATCAGCCAGTGCGCCAGCGTGTCGATCAGCTCGAACGCGCCTTGCACCGTTTCCTGCGGCTGAAGCGGGTGAATGTCGGCAAACCCCGCAATCCGCGCGACCTTCTCGTTGAGCCGCGGATTATGCTTCATCGTGCACGAGCCGAGCGGGAACAGCCCGAGGTCGATCGCGTAATTCTGCCGCGACAGGCGGGTATAGTGCCGCACCGCCTCGGGCTCGGACAGGCCGGGGAGGTCGAACGACGTGCGGCGCAGCGCGCCGACCCGTTCCGCTCTGGCGGCAGGAGTAAAGTCGAAATCGACCCCGGTCTGGTCACGCGACCCGATCTCGAACAGCAGCGGCTCTTCCAGCATCAGCGCGCGATTGCCGGTCGTGGTCGCCGGGCCAAGGGCAGGAACTGCGCCATGAACATCGCTCGGGCTCGCCGGACGCCAGCCGGAAGGATTGATCGTCATGCGCAGCACTCCGTCAGCGCTGCTTCGAGCGCATCGATATCCGCGTCGGTCACCGTCTCGGTCACCGCCACCACCAGTCCGTTCGCAAGGCTCGCCTCGCCCGGGTACAGCCGCCCGAGCGACACCCCGCCAAGCACGCCCTTCTCCACCATCGCATGGACCGCGGGCCGCGCCTCGACCGGCAGGTGAAGCGTGAACTCGTTGAAGAAGGCATCGCCGACCAGGCTAACTCCCGGGATCGCGGTCAGCCGCCCGGCAACCTCGACCGCCCGCGCATGGTTGATCCCGGCCAACGTCCGCAGACCCATCTCTCCGAGCAGCGTCATGTGGACACTGAACGCCAGTGCACACAGCCCTGAATTCGTGCAGATATTGCTGGTCGCCTTCTCTCGCCGGATATGCTGTTCGCGCGTCGACAGCGTCAGCACGAACCCGCGCTTGCCCTCGGCGTCGATCGTCTCGCCCGCCAGCCGCCCCGGCATCTGCCGGACATGTTTTTCGCGGCAGGCGAACAATCCGACGTACGGCCCGCCGAACTGCAGCCCGACCCCGATCGACTGGCCCTCGCCGACGACGATATCCGCGCCCATCTCACCCGGCGCTTTGATCAGGCCGAGCGCGACGGGCTCGGTCACCACCGCGATCAGCAACGCTCCGGCGGAATGCGCGGCCTCGGCGATCGGGGTCAGATCCTCGATCCGCCCAAGAATGTCCGGGTACTGCACGACGACGCAGCTGGTCTCTTCCGTGATCCCCGCGATCAGCCGCTCGCTGTCCATCCCCTCGAACGACGGCAGCGCCGTATCGAGCACATCGCCCGTAAACCGCGCCATCGTCTTCGCCACCGAAACGTAATGCGGGTGAAGCCCCGACGACAGGATCGCCCCAGTCCGCCGGGTGATCCGCCGCGCCATCCCGATCGCTTCCCAGCACGCCGTCGACCCGTCGTACAGCGACGCATTGGCGTCTTCGCACGCCAATGGCCGCGCGACCTGCGTCTGGAATTCGAACAGTATCTGCAGCGTGCCCTGTGCGATTTCGGGCTGGTACGGCGTGTAGGCGGTAAGGAATTCGCCGCGCTGGATAATATGGTCCACGCTCGCCGGAACATGATGCTTGTACGCCCCGCAGCCGAGGAAGAAAGGCACCTCGCCCGCGACCATATTCTTGGCCGCCATCGCCTTGAGCTGCCGCTCGACCGACAGCTCGGAGGCATGCATCGGCAGCCCCTCGATCGGCCCCTCGAGCCGCGCGTCGGCGGGAACATCGGCAAACAGTTCGTCGATTGAGCCGGCCCCGATCACGTCCAGCATCTCGGCCCGATCAGCCTCTCTAAGTGGCAGATAACGCATGGAAATTCCTCAAATCACTAGAGAGTCTTGCACCACTCACGATAGGCTGGCTCATCCATCAACCCGGTGACTTCCGACGGATCGGACAGCGTCAGTCTGAAGAACCACCCCTCCCCCTCGGGGTCCCGATTGACCAGCGACGGAGCGTCGCCCAGCGCCGCATTGGCCTCGGTCACGACTCCCCCGACCGGGGCATAGACGTCACTCGCCGCCTTGACCGATTC
>JANMWM010000003.1:0-5983 GCA_031394005.1 Sphingomonas sp. | reverse complement strand
CAAAGATACGGAACGCATAGGGCGAGCCGCAGGGGACTATGATGAACAAGATTGCTTTCAGCGTGGCCGCACTTGCTATCGTGGCGCTTCCAAACGCCTCGAATGCGCGCACGAACATGCGCGCGGTAGGCTCATCCACCGTTTACCCGTTCGCGCGCATAGTCAGCGAGAAGATCGGCCGCGCCAATCCCAAGCTCGGCACCCCGATCATCGAATCGACCGGCACGGGCGCGGGCATGAAGCTGTTCTGCGCCGGGGTCGGCGAGCGCTTCCCCGATGTCGAAAATGCTTCACGTAGGATGAAGGCGTCCGAAGCTAAGCTGTGCATGTCCAATGGGGTCACCCAGGTGACCGAGATCCAGGTCGGGCTCGACGGCATTTCGTTCGCGACCGCCAAGAATACTCCGTTGTCGGCAGTGACCCAGCGCGACATCTACCTCGCAATCGCCAAGACCCCGTTCGGCAAGATCAACACCGCTAAGACCTGGCACGACGTCAATGCAAAGTTCTTGGCACTGCCGATCCGCGTATATGGTCCGCCGACGACGTCGGGCACGCGCGACGCGATGGGCGAGCTGATCATGACCCCGCCGTGTGAAGCCAATGCCGGAATGGCGGCGATGAAGAAGTCCGATGAAGCCAAGTTTAAGGCGATCTGCACCGCGGTGCGCTCAGACGGCGGTTACATCGAGGCTGGCGAGAACGACAATCTTATCGTCCAGAAGCTCGAGGCCAATCCCGGCACAATCGGGGTGTTCGGCTATTCCTATCTCGAAGAGAATGCCGGTCGGCTAAAGGGCCTTACGATCAACGGCATTGCGCCGACCTATGAGTCGATCGCATCCTTCAAATATCCGGGTGCTCGGCCGCTCTACATCTATCTCAAAAACGCGCATGTGAATGCGATCCCCGCGATGCGTGCCTATGCGGCGGAATTTACCAAAGAGAGCGCGTTCGGCCTCCATGGATATCTGCTTGCAGCGGGCATGATCGCCTCGCCCAATGGTATTCGCGCGCGCAGTCAGAATGCCGCTCGATCTCTTTCGCCGCTCGATTTCAAGTCGCTCAAGTAAATTCAACAGTCGAGGGCGCATCTTCACGGTGCGCCCTGGCGAGCGCTCGATCAGAGGGCGGGGACAAGGGGAAAATTGAAATGATTCGCACGAAATTCACTTGCGCATTGCTTGCTGGCACCGCGCTAATCATTGGCACTGGGGCAATCGCCCAAACTCCGCCGACCACCACAACCACCAGCCAACCTGAAGCGATGCCTGACCAGTCGGACGCCGCCGCCGACGCCGCGATCAAGGGCACCGCTTCGACCGACGACGCCCAGTCTAAGATCGAACTGCTCAGCCAACAGGTCGAGGCGCTCCAAGCGCAACTCGAGAACATTAAGTCGGCCATGGTTAAGGTGACCCCGTCATGGAAGGGCGCGCCGCTCTACGAGGACAAGGACGCAGGCTTTAGCTTCAAGCCCAAGGGCACAATTCAGTTCGATGCGGGCTATGTCGGCTTCCCGCGCGGGCAGCAGCTCAACGGGATCTCTGGCGGCCTCAACTATAACAACCTAGGCTTCAACATCCGCGCCCGCCGCGCGATCATCGGCGCTGAGGGCAATCTGCCCGGCGGGTTCAGCTACAATGTCGAATTCAACCTCGCGCAGGCCACCGTCGATTACGAGGACATCCTGCTAAGCTATCAGCGTAAGGGCAGCCCATTCAAGGTCACGATCGGCAATTTCTACCCGATGTCGAGCCTTGAGACGGTCACCAGCTCAAAGTTCACCAGCTTTATGGAGCGCCCCTCGTTCACCGATGCGTTTAACTATAACCGTCGGCTCGGCGTATCGGTCGCGCTGCTCGATCCCAAGACCGACCGCTTTACGCTCACCGGCGGTGTTTTCAGCCAGGAGATCAACAACACATCTTTCGCCCGCACCGGGTGGGAAGCTGGCGCTCGCGGCACCTTCTCGCCAAAGATGGGTGCGACCCAGCTCCATTTTGGAATCAGCGGGCACCACCGCGTCAACCAGCGTGACCTCCAGGGACAACAGTATCGCGCCCGTCCGCTGCTGCAGACCACCGATCAACGCTTCGTCGATGCCGGCACGGTCGCTTCAGACGGCGACGACAGCGTCGGGCTGGAGTTCGCAGCGGTTCACAAGAGCCTGCACTTCGCCGCCGAGGCGCAGAAATTGTGGGTGCGGGGCTATACGGCCGCCGATGCCGCCAATGTTGCGCTTCATCCCAACAACCTCATCACCGGGACGGCCTATGTTGGCGATCCTTCGTTCAAGGGCGGCTATGCCGAGCTCGGCTATTACCTGACCGGCGAATCTCGCGCCTACAAGGGCGGCAAGTTCGACCGGACCAAGGTGCTCCACCCGTTCGATCAGGGTGGCTGGGGCGCGCTCCAGCTAAATGGCCGAGTCGATTACATCAACCTCAATGACCGCGTTGGCAATGCGCCGACCGGCTCGACCGCAGCACAGAACGTCGCCGCGCCTTACTACGTCAACGGAGGCAAACAGATTGCCTACATGGTCGGGCTTGTCTGGAGCCCGATGGATTATGTCCGCTTCACCGCGCAATATGCGCATCTCAATGTGACTGGCGGCCCACGCGCGACGGTCAATACGCTGGCGACCGGCAATCCTAATGGGCTATTCCCCATCGGCACCACGGCCTTGGCCAACGAACGCAAGTTCGGCGTCGACACCGCCGGTCTCCGCGCCCAATTCGATTTTTAACAAACACCGCGCTGCCTTTCTCTTGGAAGGCGGCGCGGTTTGCTCTGAGAGAACGCCGTCTTCCGGGCGGTGCGGAAAGCCGTTATCAGCCTCGCGTAAGTAGGCGTGAAGGAGAACTAAAATGACGAAATTGCTCTCAGTCATCCCCGCTGTTGTGATGCTCGCCGCGTGCGGCTCGAGTCAATCAGGCGGCGGAGCGGCATCGTCCAGCCGGATCAAGATCGTTGGATCGGCGACCGTTTATCCTTTCACCACAACCGTCGCCGAGGCCTTCCAGCATCTGAACGCCGGGACGAGCGTGACCGTTGAGGCGACCGGAACCGGCGCGGGTATGAAGCTGTTTTGCGCCAGCAACGACGCCTCCTCGCCCGATATTACCGACGCCTCGCGCGCCATGAAGGCGAGCGAATATGCCAACTGTGCAAAGGTCGGGGCCAAGAAGGTCATCGAGCTTGCGATCGGCATCGACGGACTGACCTTTATTCAGAACAAGGAAGCGACCCCGCTCAACCTTTCGCAGACGGACATCTACAAGGCGATTGCCGCAAACCCATTCGGTAAGCCGAACACGGCAAAGACTTGGGCCGACGTCAACCCGGCACTGCCAGCGACGCCAATCCGCATAATGGGTCCGTCGCCGGTATCGGGCACGCGCGACAGCCTTGGCGACCTGATCCTGACCAAGGGTTGCGACAGCGACCCGGCGATGGCAGCGCTCGCCAAGTCAGACGACAAGAAGCACAAGGAAGTCTGCACCAAGATCCGCGAAGACGGCCCGTATGTTGAGGTGGCCGACAATCCCAACCTGCTCGTGCAGAAGATCTCGCTCGATAAAAATACGCTCGGCATACTCGGCTTCAGCTACCTTAATGCCAATGCCGACAAGGTGAAGGCGGTTCAGTTGAAAGGCATCTCGCCGACGGAGGCAACTATCGCCGATCTGAGCTACCCGGGCGCGCGTAAGCTCTACATCTACGTAAAGGGTGAGCATATGGATGTTAAGCCGATGGTCAAGAAGTTCGTCGACTTTTACGCGACGCAGTGGAGCAAGGGTGGCGCGCTCGAGACCAAGGGGCTTGTTCCCTTTGCAGGCAGTGATGCCACTATGGCGGCGGACCAGGCGAAAGCGCTTACGCCCCTTAATCCCTCGACGCTCAAGTAATCCGCGGACGGCGAGCAACATCCCGTGACCCTGGGCCTTGCCCTGATCGCGGTGCTGCTCGTTGCCGCGCTTGCCGGCGCGGTCGCCTATCGACGCGCGGGGGCGCTGCGCATCAAACGGGACAAGGGCGCGCGGCTCAACTCGCTGCCGATCTATCACGCCTTTTATGCGGCGCTGTGGGCGACACTTCCTGCATTGCTTGTGCTCGCCGCCTGGTCGCCGGTCCAGACGCGGCTGGTCGACCAGACGATCCTGTCTTCGCCCGAGGGGAGGGCGCTGCCCGACAGCGAGATCCAGCGTCAGAGCATCCTTGGCGAAGCGCAGGATATTTCCAGCGGCAAGATCGAGTCGGGCTTCAATCCCCAATCGACCACGCTCGCCCCGCAAATTAAGGCCGCGAATAGCAAATATGCGGCGATCGGCGGGGCGTTCGCGCTGCTTGTCGCGCTGGGCGGCGCGGCCTTTGCACTGAGCCGGGTAAGATTCGAATTTCGCGCCCGCGCCGGGGTCGAGCGGTGGGTCATGCTGCTGCTGATGGCGGCCTCGACCGTCGCAATCCTTACCACACTCGGCATCGTCCTGTCGTTGCTGTTTGAGAGTCTGCGTTTTTTCAAATTGGTCAGCCCGACCGAATTCTTATTCGGCACTAGCTGGTCGCCGCAGATGGCGATGCGCGCTGATCAGGCCGGCTCGTCGGGCGAGTTCGGCTCGGTCCCATTGTTCTGGGGCACCGCCTTCATCGGGGCGATTGTCGCCATGATCGTCGCCATTCCGCTCGGGCTTATGAGCGCGATCTTCCTCACCCAATATGCCCCGCCGCGGGTGCGCTCGTGGCTGAAGCCGATTCTCGAGATCCTCGCCGGGGTGCCGACCGTGGTCTACGGCTACTTCGCCGCGCTGACCGTCGCGCCGATGGTGCGCGATTTCGGCGTGTCGATCGGGGTCACCTCGGCGAGCAGCGAAAGCGCGCTGGCGGCGGGCCTCGTCATGGGGATCATGATCATCCCGTTCGTGAGCTCAATGGCCGACGACAGCATCGCCGCGGTGCCGCAGGCGATGCGCGACGGTAGCCTTGCCTTGGGCGCGACCAAGTCCGAGACGATCAAGCGCTTCGTGCTCCCGGCCGCACTTCCTGGTGTGATCGGCGGAGTCCTCCTCGCGGTCAGCCGGGCAATCGGCGAGACGATGATCGTCGTCATGGCTGCGGGGCTTTCGGCGAGCATGACCGCCAATCCGTTCCACGCGGTGACCACCGTCACCGTCCAGATCGTTCAATTGCTGACCGGCGACCAGGAATTTGACAGCGCCAAGACGCTCGCAGCGTTCGCACTCGGGCTGTTGTTGTTCATCATCACGCTGATCCTCAACGCCATCGCGCTGACCGTCGTGCGGCGCTACCGCGAAGCTTATGAGTAGCGTCACCTCCAAACGCTGGACCGATGGGTCGATGCAGAAGCGCGTGGCACGCCGCTATGCGTCCGAGCGGCGATTTCGCGCGCTTGGCTTCATAGCGGTCGCGGTGTCGGTCGCGGTGCTGGTCTTCCTCCTGTTTACGATGGCGTCGAAGGGGATCGGCGGATTCAGCCACACGGAGGCTAGACTCCAGCTCGACCTGCCCAAGTCCGGCATTATCCTTGATCCCGCGACGCTCAAGGGTCTTAACGCCGAGCAAGCCGTTGCGCAGGCCGATCTTAAAGGCGCGCTGACGCAGGCGGCGATCGCCAACTACGGCCCCGACGCCGGCGAAATGTTCGGCGAAAGTGGCGTGCGCGAACTTGGCCGGAAGCTGATCGCCGATCCGGCGCTACTTTCGCACCGTGCCGAAGTCTGGCTTCCGGTTTCGGGCAAGGTCGACGTCGCTGCCAAGGGCGATGGCGACCCCGAGCAGGAAGCGATCGTCGCCGCGGTCAAGGCCAAGGATGGCCTGCGTCGAACCTTCAACATTGATTTCTTGACCGCGTCTGACGCCACCGATCCCTCGGCGGTCGGGGTGTGGGGCGCACTCAAGGGCAGTTTCCTGACGATCATCGTGACGATGGGACTGGCCTTCCCGATCGGCGTTCTGTCAG
>JANMWM010000318.1:0-3971 GCA_031394005.1 Sphingomonas sp. | reverse complement strand
GCCCGCTGGCGAATAATAGGTCTTGAGCACGCACGGCCGCCCGCCCTCGGCCTTGTCGGGACGCGCCGGGCGGTGGGGAACGAAGGTGTCGCCGGTGTCGGGCTCGCCGAGCGAGGTACGGATCTGAATGGCCATCGCCGGGATATGGGGGCAAGGGCTTCGCGCGACAATTGGGCGCCCAATGGCCGCTCTTGGTGGTTAGTCGATGTCTGCGCAGGACTAGCTGCGACGTCCACCGACTAGAATAAGTCCCCCTATTAAAATCAGTGCGATGGCTTCCGCCCCTGCTGTGCAAGTAGTTTGAAAGCGGTCGTCCCTGAGGCGTAGCGAGGTCAACCGTGGCAAGCGCCGCCAGTAAAACGGCCAACAAGATCAGTTTGCTTCGATGGGTCGATGTGTGCCGAGCATACGGCAACGTCGAATGTCCGCAACTGGGTCGTTAGCGGTCACTTGGACGCCGGGCCGAATGACCCTCTTCCCAATTGCCAAACGCCCCGTTTCTCATATGGTGCGCACCATCGTGTAGCGCGCGCCAACGCTCGCGCCCTGGGGGAGCCTTCATGCGTCATCTCATCATCATTCCGCTCGTCTTGCTGGCCGCCTGCTCGGACGACGCGCCGCCGGCCGGCAAGCGCGCGGCGGAGGCCCAGCAGCTCGCAACAGGGGGCTATGCGGTCGAGGCCAAGGTCGAGAATATGACTGCCACCGACAAGGCCCCACCGGCGAGCAAGGCCAAGCCGGGCGACATGATCAAGCTGACGGGCTGTGTCGCCGCCGACGGGACTCCCGATGCCAGTCTGTTCGTCCATCCCGGCGACCAGTGCACTGCGAGCCAAAGCTATACACGCGGCGCGATCCTCAACATCCAGTATCACTGTTCGCGCAAAGGCGCAGGATCGGTCAACTATTCGGTCGACGGCCAGTTCACCGCCGACGCCTTCACCGCGACAGTGACCGAGGGGACGAACTTCGCGACGCCGGACGACTACAAGCTCGTCACCAAGGTCACCGGCAAGCGCAGCGGGACCTGCCCCGCTCCGGCGGCGACACTGAAAGGCTGAGGGAGCGTAAGCGCGGCGTTGCGCGTTAGCCCGGCCATGAACGCTGTCATTCTCATCAATCGGAGCGGCGGGACCGCCAAGGGCGACCCCGAGATCGGGGCCAAGGTCGAGGCGGCAATGCGCGCCGCGGGCATCGCGGGCGAGGTCGAACTGCTCGACGGCGCAGGGGTGGCGAAGCGCGCCAAGGAGGCAGTCGCGGGCGGCGCGACGCTGGTCATCGCCGGCGGCGGGGACGGATCGATCAGCGCCGCGGCGGGGGCGATCGCGAGGAGCGAGACGGTGCTCGGCATCTTGCCACTGGGCACATTGAACCATCTCGCGCGCGACCTCGGCATCCCGTTCGATCTCGACCAGGCGGCGACGATCATCGGCGAAGGCCATGAGCGGCGGATCGACGTCGCCGAACTGAACGGTCGGGTGTTTGTCAACAACAGCGCGCTCGGGCTCTATCCGCTGATGGTGGTCGATCGCGATGCGCAGGCAAAGCGGCTCGGGCGGTCGAAGAAGGTTGCGATGGCGGTCGCCGCGGTGCGGACGATCGTGCGCTTCCGCCACAGCCGGGTGACGATTTGCGCCGACGGCGACCGGCTGCCGATAGAAACCCCGCTGCTGTTCATCGGCAACAATGACTATGACGTCGCGCTGCCCACGGCGGGCAAGCGCGAGACGCTCGACAGCGGCCAACTATGCGTGCTGGCGCTGCGCAAGCAGGGGCGGTGGGGGCTGTTCGCTGCAGTGGTGCGCGCACTGCTCGGGTGGGGCCGCGACGACGACATGATCCGGCTCGACGCGGTCGAGGAACTGCGCGTCGAGAGCCACCGTAGCCATCTGACCGTGTCGATCGACGGCGAGACCGAGCAGCTCCCGTCGCCACTGACCTACAAGATCCGCAAGGGCGCGCTGCGCGTGATGGCACCGATCGTCGAACCGCCGAAGCGATGAAGCGGACGGTCGCCGCGGTAGCATTGCTCCTCGCCGGGTGCGCGATCGTTCAGCCACGCGACCATGTCCGCGCCGAAGCCGAGGTGGCGTTCGATCGCGAGGGCGAAACCGGGGCGGCGGCGCGCGGGGTGGCCGATCCGGCGAGCGGGCGACTGGTGACGCTCGACGATCCGGTGCGGGTGGCGTCGGTCAGCAAGCTGGTCGTCGCGGTGGGCGTGATGCGGCTGGTCGAGCAGGGCGTGCTGTCGCTCGACGAAGATGTGTCGGTGAAGCTTGGCTGGCCGTTGCGCAATCCGGCCTTTCCCGAACGCCCGGTAAGCCTGCGGATGCTGCTGTCGCACACCGCCTCGGTGCGCGATCAGGGCGACAATTATGCGCTGCCGCTCGATGCCAGCGTGCGCGAGGCGATGGCCGACCCGAAAAGCTGGGATCGGGCGCACGGTCCGGGGGATGGGTATTACACCTATTCCAACATGAATTTTCCGATCGTCGCGAGCGTGGTGGAGCGCGCAACGGGGGAGCGGTTCGACCGGTTGATGAAGCGGCTGGTGATCGATCCGTTGAAGCTCGATGCCTGCTATAATTGGCCGACGTGCGGGGATGCGGCGGTCGCCCATGCGGTCGAGCTCGACGCGCCCGACGGTAAGCCGGCGAAAGATGATTTGCACGGGGTGCGCCCGGTCTGCCCGGTGTCGCCGCCCAAGGCCGGGCCGTGCGATCTCGCTCGCTGGCGTGTCGGCGAGAATGGCGCGACGTTCTCGCCGCAGGGAGGTTTGCGCATCTCCCCGCGGGGGCTGGCGCGGGTGGGGCGGATGCTGCTTCGCGGGGGCGAACTCGACGGGGTGCGGATCCTGTCGCCCGCCTCGGTCGAGATGATGATCGCGCCGGTTTGGAGCTATGACGGGCGCAACGGCGACACCGATGGCGGGTTCGCCTGCCGCTATGGGCTGGCGGTGCAGACGCTGGCGACGCGCCGACCCGGATGCGGCGACGATCCGGCGGACGACGGCATTGCATGGGTCGGTCATGCCGGCGAGGCCTACGGGCTGCGCTCGGGCTTGTGGATCGACCGCGCGGGCGGGCGCGGCGTGGCATATTATGTGACTGGCCTCGACGACCATCCCGAACGCGGCCGGGGCGGTTTCTTCGCGGCCGAGGAGCGCGCCTTCCGCGCCGCGCTCGGTTTGTCGCATTCGCGCCACTAGAGGAGGAATTTTTTAACTTTCAGTAAATTTGATCTTGCGCTCCGCCCCTGATTCAAACACTATCCCTTGTGTAACGCCGGGGAGTTCTCTCAACACCTAGTAGTTGGGGCCGAATATAGCTATATTCGGAACGAGTCTGCGCGCGCCCTGTGGATATCGGGGACGAGCGCCAGAAAAAGCCGCGCGGCGGTGCGAATTGGGCTAGGCTCCGACCCATGGTCGCGAGTCGAACAGACATAGAACAAGGGGAGCGTCGCGCTCCCGCGAAAGAACAGGAGCCGGTGATGGATTTCGCAAGCAGCAGCACGGTCGACGCGGGCGACGTGGCGCCGGTGCGCGACAGCAAGTCGATCGATACTCGCGCCTTCAACGTGGTCACCGACGCCAGCCGCGACGCGCTGCTGACCGACTTCGGCAAGGAGACATTGAAGGACCGCTATCTGCTGCCCGGCGAAAGCTACCAGGATTTGTTTGCCCGGGTCGCGTCGGCCTATGCCGACGACCAGGACCATGCCCAGCGGGTCTATGAGTATATCTCGAAGCTGTGGTTCATGCCCGCGACCCCGGTGCTGTCGAACGGCGGGACCGGGCGCGGCCTCCCCATCAGTTGCTACCTCAATTCGGTGTCGGACAGCCTCAACGGCATCGTCGACACGTGGAACGAGAATGTCTGGCTGGCGTCGAAGGGCGGCGGCATCGGCACCTACTGGGGCAACGTCCGCGGCATCGGCGAGCCGGTCGGCCTCAACGGCAAGACCAGCGG
>JANMWM010000261.1:0-7043 GCA_031394005.1 Sphingomonas sp. | reverse complement strand
GGTGCTGTTGCCCTTTACGATTCCCGAACAAGATCCCTTTGTGGCGGTCCCGGCACCGACGATTCCGTCTCCATGCAATGGATCTCTATCAGTCAGCCCAAATAGGACTGCGAACGTTTCTCCAGGCTGTTACACAAGCGTAAACGTCCAAGGCACGATGAACTTCGCACCAGGACCGTACATCATAACCGGCAGCATGAGCGGGAATGCTTCAGCAAAATTAAGTTGTACTGGCTGCAGCTTTATATTCACCAACAGCAACCCTGCGTCGACGGGCGGTATCTCGTTTAACGGCGGAGCCCAATTCAATCTTTCGGCGCCCACAAGCGGTCCCTACGCAGGTATACTATTTTATCAGGACCGAGGCGCGTCCGCTGGGACTAACAAGCTTAACGGCAATTCTTCCTCGACCTTCCAGGGAGCGGTTTATTTCCCCAAGCAGGACATAACTTTCACCGGAGCATCCGGTACGACTTACAACTGCCTTCAACTTGTCGCCCGTACGGTTACCTTCATGGGCAACTCCACAATTACCAATAACTGCCCCCCCAATAGCGGCGCGGGGGCCTTTTCGGGGCGGCACGTCCGGTTGGTGGCCTGATGATGCATGTGTTGGCAAAGCATCTCATCAGGAACGAACGAGGTGCGACGATCATCGAGCTTGCCATCGCGGCGCCGATCCTAGCTACCTTTCTGATCGGCATGGTTGATCTGGGCAGAGGTTTTTCGACAAAACTTCAACTTGAGCAGGCGTCCCAAACAGCGATTGAAAAAGTTATGAACGGTCAGGCAGACACGACTGTTGCAGCGGCGCTTAAAGTCGAGGCATCGACTTTAGCCGGAGTTCCTCTAAGCCAGGTGACGGTCGATTATTGGCTCGAGTGCGATGGAGCTCGGCAATCTAATTGGGCTTCGGCGTGTTCGGCTGGTCAGGCGTCGCGCCGATATATGACTGTTGCGATCAGCAAGATTTTCACGCCGATGTTTTCAACGCGTTTCGCTGGCGCAGCCGCCGACGGCACGTATACCGTAACCGGCAAGACGGGGGTTCGAATTCAATGATCCGGGTCCTTATCCGCAATAACCGAGGCCTTGCTACAATCGAGATGGCTTTCGCGTTGCCTATCCTACTGTTGTTTATCTACGGCATCTTCCAGGTAGGCATGATAATGGCCGCAAGTGCAGGCATGCAGCATGCACTTGGCGAGGGCGCCCGTTACGCGACACTTTACCCGATTCCGACTGATGCGCAGATAAAGCAACGCGTTTCAGACAAACTCTTCGGCGTGTACATTGGGACTTTTAATGTGGACGATCCAGTAACAGATCCGACCGGGAAGTCATTTAAGATTATTTCTGTGCATTATACCGTAACGCCCGAATTTTTGTTTTTCACCGCTCCATCGGTGACTTTAGACAGATCAAAGAAAATATACCTCAGCTTTTAGGTCAGCACATCCGGGTGCTAAATTTAAACAGAAATCTTTTTCAGCGCTGTGTTCCGGTAACCGCTCCCTCGAAGCTGCAGCAGTTGGGGGGCAGCGGCTGCCGCACTGGCTGAGCTTCAGAGGTCGCGGAACTCAGCGGTGCGCGGATTGGGCTGCTGCCGGTCTCATGGACACGAGGCTAGGCTACATTAGCCTGCTTCTCGAAGTCCATGGGGCTGAGATACCCCAAGGTCGAGTGCCTGCGCGTGGGATTGTTAGAAGCGCTCGATGTAATCGAACACGTCCTGCCTTGCCTGGTTGCGGGTGCGGGTGCGGCAGGTTTTGCGCGCGATCCGTTCGGTCTTCAGCGAGGAGAAGAAGTTCTCCATCGCGGCGTTGTCCCAGACGTTGCCGGACCGGCTCATCGAGCAGGTGACGCCGTTGTCGGCCATCAGCCGTTGGAACTGCTCGCTGGTATATTGGCTGCCTTGGTCCGAGTGATGCAGCAGCACATCGGGTTTGCCGCGTCTCCATATCACCATGACCAGCGCGTCGGTGACGAGCTGCGCCGTCATCGTGTCGCTCATCGACCAGCCGACTACGCGCCGGGAGAGCAGGTCGATCACTGCGGCCGCGTAGCCGCCCACCTATTGCTTGCCTCAATGCGGTGTGGAGATGAGGACCTAGCGAGGTGCCAGGTATGAGCCTCCTTTACGGCAGCCCCCTTGCGCATTGCTGGCACGTTTGCCTCGAAACGACCCGTCCACACCAATCCATCATCATCCATCTCCTTAGCAGGGAACAGAGCAGGGGATTTATATAAATTGTCGAAAATTACTATAATTTACAGTGATGGGTGGCGGAGACGGAGGGATTCGAACCCTCGATACAGTTTCCCGTATGACGCTTTAGCAAAGCGTTGGTTTCAGCCACTCACCCACGTCTCCCGACCGTTCGCGGCGGTTGCGCTGTAGCGAAGCGGGCTGGCAGGTTCAACCGCATGCGATGCCGCTCTCGATTAACGGGCAACCTTATGTCTGCTAGGCGACTTAGTATCGGCTCTAAGCCCCTGTGAAATAGACACTTGTTTGCGGTCTGAACGTTATTGTAATTGCTGGTTCGGGGGGTTGGACAGCGCGAGCCGTTCGACGGGCCTACTGGTGGTTGTGCGGGGCGTGGCGTCGAATGGACAAACCGATCGCCTGGGAGATCGCGCGCATGACCATGGCCTTCGACCGAAATCGGCTACTCGCACCTTCGCCGACGAGGTGCGCGCGCAAATCGAGCCGCTCTCCCGCATCGTCGACTATCAGCGCGGCGAATCGGTACTCAGCGCGGGAAAAGCGGTCACCAACAGCATTTTCCCGTTCGATTCGCTGATGATCTCGATGATCGTCGAGCTCGACGGCGCGCGCTCGGTCGAGGTCGCCTCGATCGGGAAGGAAGGCGCGGTCAGCGGGATCGTCAGCTGGGAACCTCCATTAACCTCCGCAGGCAACTCTCAAAGAGTTGATCGACGTGAACGGCACAGAACCAAAAGTCGAACAAATCAGAATCAAACGGCCCAAATTCTAGCGTGATGGTTCGGAGTAAGGGGTAAATGGAGGTGTCCAGCTGCGGCCTTGCCCCCGCCTACAGTCACGCCGAAGTGCAGATCGCCGGGCCGGCGCTGTCCATCCCGCTCGATGCGCTGGAGACGGTCAAGTAGAACTCGCCGTTCCTGCGCAACCTGTTCTGCCGCTACGCCGACTATCTGCTCGCGCAGGTCACACAGTCGGTCGCGTGCAACGCCTTCCACTCGATCGAGGCGCGCGCCCTGCGCTGGCTGCTGACCGCGCAGGACCGCATCGGCGGCGATCGGCTGCCGCTGACCCAGGAATCGCTGACCGCGCTGCTCGGGGTGCAGCGCACAACGGTCAACGCGGTCGCGCGCCAGCTGCAGGAATTGGGGCCCATCTCCTATCGCCGCGGCGCGATCCAGATTCTCGACCGCAAGGGACTCGAGCGGCTGGCGTGCGAATGCTATGCTGCGGTCGAGAGCCACTTCGGGTCGGTCATCGGCGACAACGGAGAGGGTCGGCGCTCCCGCTATCAGGCTATTTGATCGCGACGCGCCACTCGAGCCTTTCGCCGGCGTGGAACGGGACAATCCCCGCGACCCTCTGAGGCACCGCCGAGACTGCGCGTTCGAGAGTGACGGTGCCGTCGTTGAGGGGCAAGCCATAAAAGCGCGGACCATGCTCGGACGCGAAGCCCTCGAACTTGTCGAGCGCGCTCTCCTCATCGAACACCACCGCATAGCTTTCGAGCGCGAATGGGGCGTTGAAGATCCCCGCGCAGCCACACGCCGCTTCCTTCGCTTCGACCGCGTGCGGCGCGCTATCTGTGCCGAGGAAGAATTTCGGAGACCCCGACACCGCCGCCGCGCGCACCGCGAGCCGATGCTTCTCGCGTTTGACCACCGGCAGGCAATAGGCGTGCGGCCGAAGCCCGCCTGCGAACAGGGCGTTGCGGTTGAGGTGAAGATGTTGCGGGGTGATCGTCGCGGCGACGGTCGCGGGCGCGTCGGCGACGAACTGCGCCGCTTCGGCGGTCGTGATATGCTCAAGTACGATCTTGAGCGCGGGAAAGGCGCGTAACAGCCCGCCCAGCACGCGCTCGACGAACACCGCCTCGCGGTCGAACACATCGACGGTCGGGTCGGTTACTTCGCCGTGCACCAGCAGCGGCATCCCGATGGCCTGCATCCGCTCGAGCGCGGGCCACAGCTTGCGAATGTCGGTCACCCCATGCGCGCTGTTGGTCGTCGCGTTGGCCGGATAGAGCTTCGCCGCGACCCACACTCCCTCGGCATGGCCGCGCACGACTTCGTCCAGATCGGCGTCATCGGTCAGGTAACAGGTCATCAGCGGGGTGAACCGCGATCCTGTCTCTGGCCCGGCCGCCGCGACGATTCGGTCGCGATAGGCCGAGGCCGCCGCCACGCTCGTCACCGGTGGCGACAGATTCGGCATGACGATCGCCCGCGCGAACTGCCGCGCGGTGAATGGCACGACCGCCGCCAGCATCGCCCCGTCGCGCAAATGGACGTGCCAGTCGTCGGGCCGGCGGATGGTGAGGCTTTGCATAGTCACGCCGCGCTCCCTACCTCACCACCATGACCGCCACCACCCTCGCCGCCACCACGTTGACAGGCCGCGCCATCATTCGCCTGTCTGGCGAGGACGTCCGCGGTTTCCTCGACGGGTTGATCAGCAACAGCGTGACCAACGAGCTCCCTGTCTATTCCGCGCTGCTGACCCCGCAAGGCAAGGTCATCGCCGACTTCCTCGTCTTCGCCGACGGTGACGACCTTCTCCTCGACGTCGTCGCCACCGACGCCGATCCGCTCATCCGCCGCCTGTCGATGTACCGCCTCCGCCGCCCGATCACGATTGCGCGCGACGAAATGCTCGCGGCGCACTGGTCGATCGACGGCGGCCAGGGCGACCCCGACCCGCGCCTCCACGGACTCGGCCATCGCTGGCTCTCGCTCGCCGATGCCCCCGCCACCGGCTATGACGAGCACCGCCTCCGCCTCGGCGTCACCGAAGGCCCCGAACTGACCGACCTCCTCTGGCTCGAATGCAATGCCGCTGAACTGAACGGGGTCAGCTTCACCAAGGGCTGCTTCGTCGGCCAGGAAAATACCGCGCGGATGAACTGGCGCGCCAAGGTTAACCGCCGCCTGTTCGTAGCACCGGCAACCGAAATGCCCGCCCGCGCCCGCGCCTTCTACCCCGAGCTCGGCCTCGCCGTGGTCCACGCCCGCCTCGACGCGATCCCCGCCGACGCGATCATTCCGACTTGGCTGGCACCCGCGCTCGCCCCACTCGCTTGAGCGCGACAAGTCCGATCCCCGCCCACACCAGGTTAAGCGCAACCGACGGGAGCGCGCCGTTCCACCACCCATTGAGACCAACCCCAACGGCACCCACGACATTGAGCCACTGATAGGCCGCCCCCTCTGCCGCAAGCTTGCCCGCGGTCAGCAGCCCATAGGCGGCGATGATCAGCACCCCGCCGCTCCACCCGGCGATCTCGAACAGCAGCGCGGCGGTCATTCCGTCCAGCTCAGCCCGTCGAGTACTCGCACGGGGAGCGACGCGATTCCCGGGTCATCGAGCAACGCGGCGTTCACCCCCATGCGTTCGTACGGCGGCGCGGTCAGCAGTTCCCAATGCGTCGGAACGCCGCAGTGGTGACAGCGCATCACCCTCAGGCAGGGCTCGGCCATGTCGCTCCTGACATACTCGTCGACCGGTCCATCGATCGTGACGGAGTCCGATGTTCCATAGACCAGCCGCCAGCCAAGCTTCCTGCACAGCGTGCAGTTGCAGTCGGTCACCTGGCTCGGGCGCTCGGCTAGCCGGATCGTCACCGCGCCGCAATGGCACGATCCGCTAACCGCAGCGGCTTGGCTCACGCCGCCAGATTCCGTAGCACGAACGGCAAAATCCCCCCGGCGCGGAAATATTCGAGCTCATTATAGGTGTCGATCCGGCACCGCGCAGTGAAGCTGCTGCTGGTCCCGTCGGCCTTGGTCACCTTGACCGTCACATCCTGACGCGGCTCGAGGTCGGCGACGCCCACGATGGTGTAGCTCTCGCTGCCATCAAGCCCGAGGCTGTCGGCATTGCTTCCGTCCTCATACTGCAGCGGGAGCACCCCCATCCCGACGAGGTTCGACCGGTGAATACGCTCGAAACTTTCGGCGATCACCGCGCGCACTCCGAGCAGCACCGTCCCCTTCGCCGCCCAGTCGCGCGACGATCCAGTGCCATATTCCTTGCCCGCGAGCACGACCAGCGGCGTCCCGTCAGCCTGATACTTCATCGCCGCGTCATAGATCGCGAGCTCTTCCCCCGTTGGCGCATAGCGCGTCATCCCGCCCTCGACCCCGGCCAGCATCCGGTTGCGGATGCGGATGTTGGCGAACGTGCCGCGCATCATGATGTCGTGGTTACCTCGCCGCGCGCCATAGCTGTTGAACTCGCCGCGGCTGACCTGGTGGTCCTGCAGATAGCGTCCCGCAGGGCTGTCGAGCTTGATCGATCCGGCTGGCGAGATGTGGTCGGTGGTGATCGAATCGCCGAACACCGCCAGGGCTTTCGCATCCACGATATCGGTCAGCGCCTTGGGGGTCATCGTCATGCCCTCGAAATAGGGCGGGTTGGCGATGTAGGTCGATCCGGCCGGCCACTTGTAGGTGTCACCCCCGGTCACCGCGATCCCCTGCCAGCGCGCGTCCCCGCGAAACACGTCGGCATAGCGCTGGCGGAACATGGTCGAGTGGACGTGCGCATCGACGAGGGAACGCACCTCATCGTTCGTCGGCCAGATGTCCTTGAGGAAAACATCGTTGCCGGCTTTGTCCTTGCCGAGTGGATCGCTAGCGATGTCGGCGCGCACTGTGCCAAGCAGCGAGTAGGCGACCACAAGTGGCGGCGAGGCGAGGTAATTGGCGCGGCAGTCGGGCGACACCCGCCCCTCGAAATTGCGATTGCCCGACAACACGCTGACCGCGACCAGGTCATGGTCGGCGATCGCCTTCGAGATCGGCGCCGACAGCGGCCC
>JANMWM010000282.1:0-1655 GCA_031394005.1 Sphingomonas sp. | reverse complement strand
GGCGGTTTTCGCTGACCAGCATGACGCGATCGCCGGGATTGAGGCCGATCGCCTTAAGGCTCACGGCCAGCGCCGCGACTTGCCGCGCGGCGTTGCACCAACTGGTTGGCTGCCATTGGTCGTCATGCTTGGCCCACAGGAAGGGCTCGTCGCCCTGCTGCTCGGCGCGCGTGAAAAACATGCTGACGAGGTTGGGAAAATGCTCGAATTCCCGCGTGCCTCGCCTGGCGGTCATTGCGACACCGCCACGCCCTCGCTGCGCGGATCGGCGCCGCCGATCCAGCGGCCGTCGGCCCATTCGATCGCGTTCGCCTTGAAGGTCTGTGCTGGGACGGTCTTGACCGATGCGTGGCCGAGCGCGTTGAGCGCCGGGATCATCGCCTCGAGTCGCGTCCCCTGCTCGACAAAGATGTTGGGACCGCTCGGCGCGAATATCTCGGGTGCGGCGATCGCGGCCTGCGCACTCATCTTCCAGTCGATCACGCCGATGATCGCCTTGATCACCTGCGCCGGGATCGTCGGCCCGCCCGCCGCGCCGACCGCAAGCCTGACGCGCCCGTCCGGCCCGATGACGATTGTCGGGGACATCGAACTGCGCGGCCGCTTGCCGCCCTCGACCCGGTTCGCCACGGGGACGCCATCGACCGCGGGCACGAAACTGAAGTCGGTGAGTTCGTTGTTGAGATAATAGCCGTTGACCATCAGCCCTGAGCCGAAGCCGCTTTCGATCGTCGAGGTGATCGAGGCGACATTGCCGGCCCGGTCGGCGATGGCGAAGGACGAAGTTCCATGCTCGGCGGCCTCGACCCCGAGCGCCATCTTCGGTGCGCCGGCGGGCGAGCCTGCAACGACGGCATTGTTCGTTGCGGTCGCCGAAATCAGCTTCGACCGCTCGGCGAGATAGGCGGGGTCGATCATCCCGGCGACCGGAACCGACACATAATCCGGATCGCCGACATATTTGTCGCGATCGGCATAGGCGAGCCGCATCGCTTCGGCGATTAGGTGCCACGCGGTCGGCGAAATCGGACCCAGCGCGGCCAGATCGAACCGCTCGAGCATGGTTAGCGTCTGGACCACCGCGATCCCGCCCGAAGACGACGGACCCATCCCGCAAATCCGGTAGCCGCGATAGGCTCCGCACACCGGCGGGCGCTCCTTGGCGCTATAGGCTGCCAGGTCGCCAACCGTCATCGGCGAAGGATTGTGCGCCGCGCGCTTGACGGTGCGGACGAGCGCGGCGGCGTTGGCCCCGGTGTAGAACGCTTCGGGTCCGCGCGCGGCAAGCGTCGTCAGGAACGAAGCCAGCGCGGGATTGCGTACCCGCCGGCCGACGTCGAGCGGCTTTCCATCGGCGGTGTAGAACAGCGCCCGCCCCCCCGCCGAGAAGCCCGCCGTCGAGCGCTCGCCGGCCAGTGCATTGTGTAACCGCGGAGTCACGAGAAAACCATCGCGGGCCAGCGCGATCGCCGGCTGGAACAGCGCTTTCCAGGCCAGCTTACCATGCTCGTGGCTCGCCGCCGCCGCCATCCGCACATTCCCCGGCACGCCGACGCCGGTCCCGCCCGGGACGACGTCTTCAAAGGCGCGCGGCTTGCCGTCGGGGCCAAGGAACCAGGCGCCGGTCGCGGAGTGCGGCGCGGTTTCGCGCGAAT
>JANMWM010000280.1:0-8068 GCA_031394005.1 Sphingomonas sp. | reverse complement strand
GCCGACGCTATCGCGCTGATCCGCGCCTTCGTTAGGGCGGGCAAGCCGGTCGCGGCGATTTGCCACGGACCTTGGTTGCTGGTCGAGGCCGATGTCGTTCGCGGCAGGCGAGTAACCGCATGGCCGTCGATCCGCACCGATCTGCGCAACGCCGGGGGTGAGGTCATCGACCAGGCGGCAGTAATCGATGGCAATATCCTGACCAGCCGTAGCCCAGACGACGTCTCCGCCTTCACCGAAGCGCTGACCGCGATGATCGGGGCCCTCGCTTAACCCTCCGCCAAGCTTTGCGCGCTAGGATCGCGTCATGGGCAGGAAAGTAGTCGGACATTGGGCGGACCAAGCCGCTGAACTGGGCGGGGCGAGCGCCCTGGCGATCGGCTGCGGGGTGTCGGCGTGGCTGCTTCGGTCGATTTTCCCGGTAACCGACTTCGCGCTCGTTGTCACCGCAGCGGTCTCCGGCGGAATTCTCGGTTGGCTGTTTGTGTGGAATGCCGGTTCGTCCCCAGCGGCAGGCGCTCTCAAATCTTTCAAACTTGAGGCCCTCCCGCTTAGCGATGTCGACGAAGGCGGCGAATTGCTCCTCGATAACCCGGTAATCGCCCCCCCTGCGCCGAGCCGCGTCGTCAGCCTGTTTGGCGGCGGCGAAGACGCACTACCCACCGCTGGTGAGCTGCAGCGCAGGATTGACCGACACCTCGGCGCCCACGCAATTCCTAACCAGTCCGGCCCGCAAACCGTTCCCGACGCCAGCGATGCGTTGTTCGAAGCCTTGGGCGATCTCCGCCGCTCGCTTCGCCGGCAATAACGAAGAAACATCGTTCGAACCTCGCTGTGCGCCGCTTTCGCGCCCGGACCTTTCGATTGGTAGCCAGCCGCTATCTGCGGCTTTCCCTGTTCTAACGGGAAAAACAGGGAAATTCGTCGAAATTCGTCGCATTCTTGGCTTCGCGATATGTTCAAGCAGTTGCGTTGACGAATTCTCAGTTGCGGAATGCGCTTGGATCTGTGTGCCATTTGAAAAAAGGGAGGCAACTTAATTCCCTATTGCGGTGCTGATGGCTAACTCTTGCGCTGACTGACTGGCGCTGCACGGGTCGAGCGCCTAAATCGGCATCGTGACTACGCCAGGCGACCAAACCCGATTTCATGAGGCCAAGGCTGCCAGTACGGTCCGCGGGTCGGACGCGCCCGACCTCGAGACCGGCATTGCGGCGATCCGCAACGTTGTAAAAACGCTACCGGCACGACCTGGCGTTTACCGCATGCAGGATGTGCGCGGGGATGTTCTTTATGTCGGGAAGGCGAGGGGCCTTAAGCAGCGGGTGACCAACTACGTCCAGGTGGCGAGGCTGTCGAAGCGTCTTCA
This sequence comes from Sphingomonas sp., assembly GCA_031394005.1. GTDB lineage: Bacteria > Pseudomonadota > Alphaproteobacteria > Sphingomonadales > Sphingomonadaceae > Sphingomicrobium. The sequence continues at coordinate 6,699 of JANMWM010000280.1, read as the reverse complement.
GCGGATGGTCGCGCAGACGCGGTCAATGACCATTGTTACGACCCGCACTGAGGCCGAGGCGTTGTTGCTGGAGGCGCAGCTGATCAAGCGCTTCCGACCGCCTTATAATGTCCTGCTGCGTGACGACAAAAGCTTCCCCTTTATCCTGCTGCGCGAGGACCATCCCTTCGCGCGGGTGCAAAAGCATCGCGGGGCGCGGCGCGCGAAAGGGCAATATTTCGGGCCGTTCGCGAGCGCTGGGTCGGTTACCCGCACGCTTAACGCGCTGCAGAAGCTGTTTTTGCTTCGCAGTTGTTCAGACAGTTTTTTTGCTAACCGTTCGCGGCCGTGTCTGCTTTATCAAATCCGCCGTTGCTCGGCCCCCTGCGTCGGGCGGATCGAACAGCCGGCCTATGCCGAGCTGGTCGAGGATGCGAAGCAGTTTCTCTCCGGCAAAACCACCGGGGTTCAGGCGCGGCTCGGCAAATCGATGTCGGACGCCGCCGAGACGCAGGATTTTGAACTCGCCGCGATCTACCGCGATCGGCTGCGTGCGCTGACCTATATTCAGGGCAGCCAGACGGTTCATGCCGAGGGGCTCGGCGACGCCGACATCTTCGCGCTTGCCTGCCACGCTGGGCAGATGTGCATCCAGGCCTTCTTCATTCGTGGCGGGCAGAATTGGGGCCACCGCGCCTTCTTTCCGGCGCACACTCAGGACGTGCCCGAGGACGAGGTGATGACCAGCTTCCTCGTGCAGTTCTACGAAGACATGCCCCCGCCCAAGCGGATCCTGGTCGACCGCGACCTCATTGAAGTCGAGCTGTTGACCGAGGCGCTGGGTGAGCGCGCCGAGCGCAAGGTCGCGATCGAGCGACCCCAACGCGGCGATCGCAAGAAGCTCGTCGAACAAGCCAGCCGCAACGCTCAGGAAGCACTTGAGCGTCGCCTCGCCGAAGGCACGACCCAGGGCAAGCTGCTGCGCGAACTCGCCGAAACATTCGAACTCCCCGACCTGCCCAAGCGGATCGAGGTTTATGACAACAGCCATATCATGGGCACCAACGCCACCGGGGCGATGATCGTCGCCGTGCCCGAGGGCTTCAAGAAGGGCAGCTATCGCAAGTTCAACATCAAGTCGGGGATCACCCCGGGGGATGATTTCGGCATGATGCGCGAAGTGCTCGAACGCCGCTTCGCCCGTCTCGAGAAGGACGATCCCGATCGCTCCTCGGGGGAATGGCCAGATTTGCTCCTGATCGATGGGGGAAAGGGCCAGCTTTCGGCGGTGTGCGAGATTTTGGAACAAGCCGGGGTGCACGACATCCCGGTGGTCGGTGTCGCCAAGGGCCCGCACCATGGTCGCGACGGACGTGAAGTGTTCCATTTTCCGGGCGGGCGGGAGATTACGCTTCCGCCCAACGCGCCCCTGCTATTCTATCTCCAGCGCCTGCGCGACGAGGCGCACCGCTTCGCCATCGGCACGCATCGGGCAAAACGGGCAAAGTCGCTTACCACCTCGACGCTCGACGAAGTCCCCGGCATCGGCCCCAACCGGAAGCGTGCGCTGCTGATGCACTTCGGTACCGCGCGGGCGGTGAAAGGCGCGGCACTCGAGGACCTCGAACGCGCCCCTGGAATCTCGAAGGCGATGGCGCGCCAGCTACACGACTATTTCCACGCGGGAGCATGATGCGCCTGACTGCCCCCGCGATCGTCCTCGGCGTGCGCACTCATGGAGAGCATGGCGCGGTGGTGCGGCTGCTGACCGCCGACCACGGACTCATCGTCGCCTATGTTCGGGGCGCGCGAGGGCGGTTGATACGGCCGGTGCTGATCGCCGGCAACCGGGTAATGGCCCGCCTTGCCGCTCGCACCGATCAGCAGATGCCCCATGCCGAGGTCGAGCTGACCCACAGTCTCGCGCCGCTCCTCGCCGAGCCGCTCGCCGCGGCAGCGATCGACTGGGTGGCGGCGGTAACTGCTACCGCACTGCCCGAAGGCCAGGCCTATCCCCAAATCCACCTCGCACTCGACGCGCTACTATCGGCGCTCGAGGCGGCACCGTCGGCGAGCGGGTGGGGGACAGCAATCGTGCGTTATGAACTGCTCCTCCTCGCGGAGTTGGGTTTTGGCCTTGATCTCGACAGCTGCGCAGTGACCGGTGCCACCGGCGACCTAGTTGCGGTCAGCCCGCGCTCTGGCCGCGCGATCAGTGCCTTGCAAGCCGCGCCTTACGCCGGCAAGCTGCTCCCACTTCCGACCTTCGTCCACGCCGGCGGCGAAGCTACCCTGGCCGATATCCTCGACGGCCTCGCGCTCACCGGTCACTTCCTGCTGCGCGACCTCATTACCGACCGCGCGCTACCCGTGGCGGAAGCTCGCACCCGGCTGATCGAACGGCTCCATCGCGCCACGGGCTAGTCATTGTAGCCCGCCCCCCGCTCGCCTAACAGGCGCCATGGTCAACAAGCTTTCTACGCTCGCGGTGATGTTTCCCCACCAGGCAACCACCGCCGGCGTGACCGTGCGCGTGGCGGTGAACTATCTTGCCGAACAGTCCGATCCGTCGGCCGGGCGCTGGTTCTGGTCGTACCACGTCCGCCTCGAGAATGGCGGCGCCAAGGCGGTCCAGCTGCTCTCACGCCAATGGCAGATCGTCGATGGGCGAGGGGTAGTCCAGCAAGTCGTCGGCGAGGGCGTCGTCGGGAACACGCCCCTAATCGCCACAGCAGCGAGCTTTGACTATGTCTCGGGCTGCCCGCTGACCACAGCCTCGGGCTGGATGGAAGGGCGCTTCTTGATGATTGACGAAGACGGGCAGGCATTTGATGCGGCCATTCCGCGCTTCGCGCTTATCGGCCCCATTGCTTGATGCATTAGCCGCTGCGGTTGTTTGCGATATACCATGGAAGCGCCTCGGCGAGCCCTTTGGCAACATCGAAGCGCGGGTCGTAGCCGAGTAGCTTACGTGCCTTGCTGATGTCGGCCTGCGAATGCTTGACATCCCCCGCGCGGAACGAGGCCAGGGTTGGCTCTAGGTCATAATGGACCTGATGATCGCGCAAGCCTTCTCGAAGTAGGCCGAACAGCTCGAGAAGGCTTGTTCGTCCGCCGACAGCGACATTGAAGACTTCGCCTTGAACCGAATCGCAAGCTAAGGCCGCACGCAGATTTGCCTCTACGGCGTTCGAAACATAGCAAAAGTCGCGAGTAGTCTGGCCGTCGCCGTTTATTGTGACTAATTCGCCGTCAATCATCGCCGCGATCCACTTGGGAATGACCGCGGCGTACGCACCGTTGGGGTCTTGGCGCGGGCCGAAAACATTGAAATAGCGCAGTCCAGTCGCCTTAAAGCCGTAACAACGGGCGTAAACCGCGGCATATTGCTCATTGACCAGCTTCGTCACTGCATATGGGGAAAGCGGGTTACCGATTCGTTCCTCGACCTTGGGCAAATTGGGTTCGTCGCCGTACGTCGAGCTCGACGCCGCATAAACGAAGCGACCCACCCCAGCCCGCCGGGCTGCGTCGAGCATGTTTAGAAAGCCAGTGATGTTGACGTCGTGCGAGGTTAGCGGATCTTCGATTGAGCGCGGGACTGAGCCTAGCGCCGCCTGATGGAGAACGATGTCGACGCCGACGGAGACGGTTTCACACACGGATCGATCACGGATATCTCCATTCACGAAAGTGAAGTTTGAGACCTCAGCGCCCGCATCGGCAACTGCTTCGTTCAGGTTGCTTGCGTGACCGGTCGAGAGATTGTCGAGCCCAATCACCGTTTGGCCGCAGCGAAGCAGACACTCAACGATGTTTGATCCAATAAAGCCAGCGGCGCCGGTAATGAGCCAGCGACGTCGTTCCTGCGCGATTGCGACGCCAAGGTCCGCGGGGAGGGTGATCATGAGGCTGCATTCCAAATAGGTTGTCGGGTCGGTGGAATTCGCAGCCAGAGCCTTGGAGGCGACAAATGCCAGAAAGCGTCCTAACGTTGCCGCCGTCTTTAACTAATCTGTTCTCTTCGGCAACATCAAGCCGTTGTGCCTTCGTAGATAGCGTTTTTGAGATTTCACTGTTGACGCCTCCACTTCAAAATTCGGTTCTGCGCAAGTGGTGCATTGCGGAAATTAACGCGTTAGGCCCCGATTGGTAACAAGCTTGCCTCATATCGGACTCGAGCTCGGCGGCTCTCCTGAGGATTCCTAAGCAGAATGAGTTTCCAACCCTTTCCAACCCGCGGCCCGAGCGGAACCGCGTCGGCGCCCGATCTTCTGCTGTCGGCCAATTCCTTGTGGAACATCACGAATTTTCGGGCGAGGCTGATCCGGTCGCTGGCGGCCGAGGGGTATCGATTGACTGTAGCCGCGCCCTGCTCGGCGGAAGAGGCCGCTGCATTCGCGTTGCCTGCCAACACGCAGGGGATCGCCATCGACCGTTCGGGGATGAACCCACTCCATGACGGTCACTTGTTACTGGCTTACGCTAGGATCATGCGTCGGCTGCGCCCCGCCGCCTACCTCGGATGGACGATCAAACCGAACATCTATGGCGCTCTTGCGGCTCGACTTATGGGCGTCCCCGCGATCCTTAACGTCAGCGGATTGGGCACTGCCTTCCTTGGCGGGAGCTTGATGAGCCGAACTATCAGCATGTTCTACACGATCGCGTTTCGAGGGGCCCACGTCGTTTTTTTCCAGAACAAGGACGATCTTGCCCTGTTCGTTGGTCGCGGCCTCGTGACTGAGCGGCAGGCGCGACTGCTGCCGGGATCGGGCATCGACCTCGATCGGTTCCGGGCAACTCCGGTGCCGGCCGCGCCGGGGTCGCCGACCTTCCTACTTATTGCCAGGCTGCTCGGCGACAAGGGTATTCGCGAGTTTGTCGAAGCCGCACGCAGTGTCCGGGCGGAATACCCGAACGCCCGCTTTCAGCTGCTGGGTTCGCTTGACCCCGCTAACCGTAGTGCGATTGGCTCGGATGAGCTCGCGCAGTGGATCGGCGAGGGCTTCATCGACTATCTCGGTGCGACCGACGATGTCCGACCGTTCGTCGAACAGGCGACCGCGGTGGTCCTTCCGTCGTATCGGGAAGGGCTTCCTCGCACGCTCCTCGAAGGTGCAGCGATGGGCCGACCGCTCATCGCCAGCGATGTTCCCGGCTGCCGTGAAGTGGTCGTCGACGGACTGAATGGGTTCCTGTGCCGTCCAGCCGATTCTAGATCTCTTGCTGACGCGATGCTTCGCCTCAGCGCATTGAGCCTGGATGAGCTTGCTGCAATGGGGCGGGCGGCACGCAGCCACGTTCAGGCTAGGTTCGACGAGGAATTGGTAGTGGGGGCCTATGTTGATGTTCTTAGAGACGTGATCGGCTTGGGGTAGGTCTTAGGTGTTTTTCCAGAAAAAAATCGGCGGCAGGCGGCGTTCGGCCTCCCGCAAGGCGCCGCATGTTCCCGACGGCATCAGGGTCTACGCGATTGGCGATGTGCACGGCAGGCTCGACCTGCTCGACCAACTGCTCGAGCGGATCGAAGGCGATATTGCCGAGCGAGGCAAAGCACGCGATCAACTCGTGATCCTTGGTGACATAATCGACCGCGGGCCAGATTCGAGGCGCGTGATCGAGCGCCTGCGGACCTACTCACTTGAGGGGATCAGTCCTATTCTGCTCTGCGGAAACCACGAGGAGGTGCTCCTGCGGCTGCTTTCCGGAGAACACGGGATACTGGACAGCTGGCTGAATTTCGGGGGCGCCGAATTCCTGCAGAGCTATCGACTGAATTCGCGCGACCTTAGCGGGATGAGTGAGGACGGGGCGCTCGCCCTCGTTCGTCAGGCTATCCCACTCAACCATCGCGAATTTTTAGAATCTTCGATCGATACCGTGAAGATCGGCGATTATCTGTTCGTTCATGCCGGTATCCGCCCCAATGTCCATCTGTCGGTCCAGTCGCAAAAGGATCTGCGGTGGATCCGTCAGCCGTTCCTCGACGACGAGGGCGATCATGGAATGGTCGTCGTTCACGGTCATACGATCAGCGCCGAGGTCGAACACCGCGTCAACCGCATTGGGCTCGATACCGGCGCATACCGCTCGGGCCGGTTGAGCGCGGTGGGGCTTGAGAGAGAACAGCGTTGGTTTCTTGAAGCGAGGGCTTGAGATAGCTCATCCTTTGAATTGACGGGTATAGTGAGCTTGGACTGTGGGCCGCAGTTTGCGTAGCTTTGGTGATGGGCGGTTCGCTGACGGGTTGCCAGTTCCACGGCATGAGTTCGTGCCAGCGCGCGGCTGGCCAATCGTGAGCGATGTAGGCCTGAGGCTCGATGAAGGTGCAGATGGCGACCGCGTTTGCCGCCGCAGCGAATTGCGTCTGCCGACGGCGATGCCGCGCAGTGATCACTCGGCGTTATTGTTGTCGATCTCGGGACAGCCATCTCCGACGAACTGGGTCAACGCCGACCAGCGCTAGCCGCCATAGGCCATGGCATCGGCCATTTCCGACAAGGTGCCGCCGGTCCAATTGATAACCGAAAAGAAAACTCCCGGGCGAAGCGTGAGCCTCACCCGGGAGCGATCTTGTCACCTTAGTTCAGGCAAGGAACCCGAAACTTAGCCACGTTCACCCTTCGAGGGCGGCGGCGGCGGCGGGGGCGGCGGCGGCGGTGGAGGAGCCGCAACTTCAGGCGCGCCGAAGTTGAAGATCAGGCTCGCCAACAGCGA